>JANMOL010000276.1:0-5486 GCA_031369245.1 Hyphomicrobium sp.
CGAAACGCGCGACGTGAAAGCGCAAACTTCCATGGCAGCAGATGGCAAGACCTTTGATCCCGTCTTAACCGGCGCCAGCCGCGTGCTTGCCAATCGCGAAGCGACGGCTGCGGCGCTGGCGCTGGCCGGCGAAGCGGTCGTGGTGTTGCTGGCTTTTTCAGCCGCCATCCCGGCGCTGGTGCCGGTTGTCCTGCATGGCGGTGTTGCCATCGCGACGGCGGCGATTTTGTTTGGCGGCCGGGAGCAGGGTGCCGATCTCACTATTGCCTGCGCGATCGTTCTGGTTGTTCTGGTGGCTGGCCCCGCGGGTGCCTTGGCGGTCATGCTGGTCTTGCCGTTCGCCACAAGCCGCCCTGCGCGGTCCGATATTCTGCAAGCCTGGTATACCCGGTTGTCGAACGCTGCGGGCACCGATCCGGCAACCGGCATGTACGATCGCGTGGTGGCGGGCCGCGTTCAGACGGCGCGCGACCACAGCCCTCAAGACTTCGAGGAGGTGATTGCCAACGGTCCGCTGGCCGCCCGTCAGGCAGCGCTCGGCCTGATCGCACGCAAATTCCACACCGACTATGCGCCAGCACTCGACGCCGCACTGCGCAGTCCCGAGCCGGTTGTACGCGTGCAGGCCGCAGCCGTCGTGGCGCGGGTTCGCGCCGATCTCAAGGCGCGCATCAAACTGCTGGCCGCAACCAGCACAGCTCCCTCCAGCCGCACAGCGGTTTTGGCTGCGACCGAGCTCTTGCGGGTGGCGAGCTGCTCATTGGTTGACCGCGCCGACGCCGATCGCAGCCGCAAAATCGCTGATCGCTTGCTGACCAGCGCGCTGGTGACCAGCGTCGACGTCACACGCATTTCAGCGACGGCACGCGCTCAATCGGCAGCGGTGATTGAGCGGTATTTGATTTCAGCCGGCCGCTTTTCAGATTTTCGCGTGTCGCGCCGCCTGCACAAGCTTGCAGCGCAGCGCCGCTACCGGGTCCGCCGCCCAAGGCCGCGCGAGGCCAGCGCGTGACCAAGGCTGTGGCGACACGGGCGCTCGAACCATCGCACGCAGCCGACGTCTGCTTGATCGTCGAAGGCTGCTATCCGTATGTGCCAGGCGGTGTCTCGGCCTGGATCGACTGGCTGATGCGATCGCAGCCTAAGACCTCGTTTTCGATCGTGGCGTTGTGGCCGCGGCCGATGACCGTGCCCTCGCGCTATGCCCGGCCCGGCAACCTTGTGGCGATCGATCATCTCTATCTGCAGCAGTTCGGCGCCCGCCCGGTGTCGCGCGGCGTCCCAAAGCTCAGCGTCGAACGCCTGGGTGAGGCCCTAACCCGGCTCATGACCATCGGCGGCGAACACGCGCTTGCAGAAGTCATGGACGAATGCAGGCAGCTGCGCTGCAAAATGAGCTTGGAGCAGTTTTTCAATTCGCCCGCCGCCTGGCAGCTGGTCCAGGATATGTATCGCCGCGAGATGCCGTACGGCTCGTTCCTGCATTATTTCTGGGCCTGGCGGGCGCTCCTCGGCGGCTTACTGTCGGTGCTCGAGTTTCCGCTACCCAAGGCTAAGGTCTATCATACCATTTCGACCGGTTATGCCGGCCTCTTTGCAGCCCGCGCGCGGCTTGAAACCGGGCGGCCCGCGCTGCTGACCGAACACGGCATCTACACCAACGAACGGCGCATCGAGCTGCTGATGGCGGATTGGGTGGCTGACACGATCGACAAAGGCCACGCGCTTGATGATCCTCGTATTGATCTGCGCGATTTGTGGATCCAGGCGTTCGAGGCCTACGCGCGCACCTGCTACGAGACGGCAACTGGCGTCGTGACCCTGTATCGCGACAATCAAAATCCGCAGCGCTTGCTGGGTGCCAGCGAAGCTAAACTCAAAGTGATCGCCAACGGCATCGACGTCGCGCGCTTTGCCGGTATTGTCGCGCTGCCCGCTTCGGCGCGCCCGACGATGGCATTGATCGGTCGCGTGGTGCCGATCAAGGACGTGAAGACGTTTATTGACGCGGCCGAGTTGCTCAAGGCACGCATTCCTCATGTCCGCGCCTGGGTCATCGGGCCAACGGATGAAGATCTGGAATACTTCAAAGAATGCCAGGCCCTGGTGGCAGAGTACGGCCTCGAAGAGACGGTGATTTTTACCGGTGCCGTCAACATTCTCGATTACCTCGATCAGATCCACGTCATGGTGCTGACCTCTCTGAGCGAGAGCCAGCCGTTGGTTGTTCTGGAAGCAGGGGCGGCCGGTATTCCGTTTGTTGCCACCGACGTTGGCTCGTGCCGCGAAATTATTGAAGGCTCGCCGGGCGAGGCTCCTCATCTCGGGATCGGCGGGGCCATCACCCATCTGGCGGCGGCCGGCGAAATTGCCGAAGCCGTTGGCGATCTGCTGATCGACGAGGGGAAGCGCCGCCGTGCGGGGGCGGCATTGCGCGCCCGTGTGGCTGAGCACTATACCTCGGAGAAGGCCGCATCCGCCTACGACCAGCTTTATGCGCGCCTGGCGGCTGCGCCGCCTGCTGTTACATCTTCGGCTGCGCCGCCTATTGCAACATCTGCGGCTGCGCCGCCTGTCGCATCGGCTCCGTTAGCGGAGGACCACGCGTGGCCGGTATAGGATTTGCGCTGCGTGCGTTCAGCCGTCAGGAAACCCTGTCGGCGCTGGTCAAGGCCTCCGGTCACGCGGCCATCATCGCCGCCGGTCCGTGGCTGTTCACGATTTTCAGTCTTGCCGCGATTACCGCGCTGGCTGGCCCGCTCGCCGGTCATGAAATTCTGGCGACCTTTCGCGCCGTCATCATTTATGCCTTTGCGACCTCGCTGGTGCTGGCTGCTCCGGTGACCATCGTTGCGACCCGCCTGTTGGCCGATCAGCTGTGGCGCAAGGATCCTGCACGCGTCCGGCCGTTGCTGATTGCCGGCATGGGGCTGGCGGCAGCCGCCGTATCGTTCGGTGTTGCAGCACTCGTTGTGTATTTTGGCTGTCCCGTGAAGCTTGCATTGGCGCTCTATGCAACGACAGCCATCGTCGCGATGATCTGGGTCGCGATCGCATTTTGCGGCGCCGTGCATGACTATTTCGGCATCACCACAGCGTTCGCAACCGGCCTGGTGATTGCTATCGCCGCAGCAACGCTCGCAGCCCTGACCGGCCTGGGTGCAGCTGGAATGGTCTGGGGTTTTGCAACCGGCTTGGCGGTCACCTTGCTCGGTCTGGTCCTGCGCGTGCTGGCGGCCTTTCCGCCATCGGCCGTCTCGCCGTTGACCCAAGGGCAGGCGCTGATCCGCGGATTTGGTCCCTACGCGTCCTTAGCGATCGGCGCGCTGTTTGGCACCGCTGCCGTCTGGGTCGACAAGTTCGTTTTTTGGTTTTCGCCGGAGGGCCAGAGCGTTGACGGCGGACTGATCCATGCGCCGCTCTATGACAGCGCGATGTTTATCGCCTCCTTGGTGATTATCCCGGCGCTCGCTCAGTTCGTGATCAAACTCGAAACCGAGTTTTTTGACCGCTATCAGACCTACTACGGCACCATTCAGGCGCACGGCACGATTGGCCAGATTGAAGCCGCACGGGTCCGCCTGCAGGGGCTGTCGTTGGAAAGCCTGGCATTGATCACGGTGGCTCAGGCCGCGATCGCTGCGGTGCTGATCCTGACCGCACCAGCGATCGTCGAAATTCTGAACCTGCAATTCCGCCAGATTGCGATTTTGCGCTACGGCGCGCTGGGCTCTGTGTTCCAGTTCATTTTCATTGCCGCCACCTCGATGATCATGTTTTTCGACCGGCGGGCGATCTACTGTGCGCTGCAGATTTTGTTTTTTGCGCTCAATCTGGTGTTGTCCATTCTCACCGTCCGGTGGGGCGAGGACTACTACGGTGTTGGCTATTTTTCAGCCTCGTTGATCGCCAGTGCGGTTGCACTGATCATTGCCGAGCAGACATTTGCAAAACTGAATTATCTGACCTTTATCGGCAACAACCCGTCGATCATGGTTGCGCGCCGGGGTTCGCATTGGCTTGCCGCTCTCAAACGGCGAACCGCCGGGGGTTAAGCGGCAGTGCGCTCAATTCGGGCGTGCTCCGGTCGCCGGGCTTGATGGCCCCAACCGGTTATCGCCACCAAGCGACAGTGTTCCCAGTAACCGCTCGGTGAAGTGGATCGTGAAGCCCTCGCGCTCCGCGTTTTTGCGGGCGGCAGCGACTTTCGCCGGCGTATCGGCGTATTCCAGCACCAGCACCTTGAGCCCGCTTTTTTTGGCCTTGCGCAAAAAGCCGAGCGTATCGCGGACCATCTGCGGCGGATTGGGCTCAGTGCTGTTGTTGTGACCAAACGACAGATCTTCCTTGGCGATGGCATCGAGCCGCGTCACGAGGGATTTGTTGCGGATCAATTCCTCGGCGTTCTGCATGACCACCAGAAATTTCGGATTGAGACGCCGGGCGTGATCTGCGAGCCGGGTAACAAAGCCGGCCATCGCGTCTTCCGAACCGGGGACGGTGTCTTCGATATCTTGATAAGCATCGACGTGATCCAGAAACACGCCGTCGAAGCCGGCAGCGATGATGCGGTCGAGATAGCTGGCGGGCGATCCAAAGATCACGGATTGCCACTCGGGATGGGCAAACTGCACTTGATAGTTTCCCGGCCAGCTCGGGTTTTCCGGGCCGAGCCAAGACGCCCGTGTCTCGGGCGCATCCCACTCGGGCTTCCAATAATAGCGATAGCGCTCGGCTTCACCGACCGACAGATAAGCGAGCACGATCCGGCGTGCGCCATTGGGCTGGACCTTGAGCGGCGCAATCTGCGCCTCCCCGAACGGTATCTCGACATCCTTTTTGGGGTGAGGAGCGTGGTCGATCACGACCAGATCAACGGCTGCCGCCGCTAGAGCGGCCCGGTCGAGATAGCGCAGCTGGATGGCCCACGACGCTACCTTTGCGACCGTGGCACGCCGCTCGCGCGCCTCCGTCTTGGCGTCAGCCGGGCGCGCCGCCTTGGCAATTTTTGTAGCCTCGGCCGCCGCCGCATCGGCCTTGCCAGCCGCTTGCGCAGCCGGCGCCAGCGCTAGGGCCAGCGCCAGGGCGCACGTCAGAAATGCAAAGGCCGATAACACGCGCATCGCGTTGAAGGTTTCCTTGGACTGATAACGCCAGCGGCACGTGGCGGCCGCGGCCTAAAAATGCGCCCCGGGAAGCCAAAGCTGATCGAGGTTCCGTGGCCCGAAATACGGTATAAATCCGCGCGCTTCAATCTTGGCTTTGTCAGCCGCGCGGCGGCCGGGGTCCTTGAGGTAGTCGAGCACAAAGACCGGGCGTCCGGCAGCCTTTGCAAGCTCAAGATGACCGAGCACGGTTGTGATCATGCCAGCGTCGTTCTCGCGTTCAGTGTGGTCGGCACCGTAAAAAAGGTCTTCTTTGGCAACGGCGTCGATGGCATTGACCATCTGTGCATCGGCCAGCAGCTCTTCGGCGTTTTGCAAAAT
>JANMOL010000280.1:0-4807 GCA_031369245.1 Hyphomicrobium sp.
ACATGACCGACAAAGCGAGTGCGCCGCCACGGCGGCAGGCGCGAGATGAGGCGTGCACAACGGAGCCCGAGGCAGAGGCACGCCCCGGCCAGAACCTCGACGAGAGCCCGTTGGCGTGGCTGGCGCGGCGCAAAGATAAGGACGGGCGGCCGATGATATCGGCGCACGAGTTCCAAGCTGGCGAACGTCTGCGCGGCGATTTCTGGTTAGCCCATATGACGCCGCGGACCACCGTCAACTGGTCACGGCTGCAGAACGGCGGCGGTGGTCAAACCGGCTCGCCCGATCACGGCGCGGATATTCCCGACGCCATTTTAGCGGCCCGAGAGCGCGTGCGCCGGGCGTTGAAGCAGGCCGGTCCCGATCTGGCGGGCATTCTGATCGATGTCTGCTGTCACTTGCAGGGACTGGCGGTCGCTGAACGATCCGGCGGCTGGCCGCAGCGCTCAGGAAAAGTCGTTCTGCAAATCGCGCTGCGCCAGCTCGCGCGCCACTACGGCATCATTCACGAGCGCCAGCCGCAGCAGGACCAGACGGCGAAGGTCCAGCACTGGGGGGCGGGCGACTACCGGCCCTCGATCAACGGCAATGCGCCTGATAAACGCTAAGCCGCGTGCCGGCACCGGATCAAGCGCGCACCGGATCAGGCCCGCTAAGCGTGCGACAGCGCGCGCGCATCGCTGCGGATCCGTTCGACCATCGAGGCGAGGCCGTTCGAGCGCTGCGGCGTCAGATGCTCCTTGAGGCCCAGTTCGGCGAACACCGCTTGCGCATCGGTCGCCAAGATCTCTGGCACCGATTTGCCGCCATAGACGGCAAACAGCAGCGCGATCAGGCCTTGAACGATGACGGCGTCGCTGGTGCCCTGCATGGCCAGTGTGTCGCCGCCGCCGCGCGGGCCAGAAACCGGTTTCGTCGCCAGCCAGACCTGGCTGGCGCAGCCGCGAACTTTGTTGGCGTCGGTCCGCAGGGTCTCGGGGAATGGCGGCAACGCGCGGCCAAGCTCGATGACATAGCGGTAGCGATCCTCCCAATCGTCGAGCAGCGCAAAATCAGAGCGGATGTCGTCGAAAGTCATGCATACGCCTCGTGAGCGCGGCGCACAGACGGCCGCAAATAAACATAGGGCGTCCGCTGCCAGCGGTGCAAGGCCACAGGACGCAGCAAAACATGCGGTGGCGGGCACCGGGCCGAAGCTAGAAGCTGCCTCGGCTGGCGGATTTGCCGCGCCAATCCGGTTTCAGGTCGTTGGGGCTTAAAGTCCCGCCGTTGGGTCCGAACGAACGGGCGGCCGCGCGGCCAAAGGTGGCAGGCGCGAAATCAAGCCCGCGACCGGTGTCAGGTTTGCTGGTGCTGGCGGTCTGGAGGGTGTCGTTGTCGCGCATCATGTCGTAGGCCAGTTTGGCGCCGAATTCGGCTTTGGCTGTAAACTGAGCCCACATTTGCGTCGCCTGCGTGCAGGTTGCAGCGTTGCGATCGCAGAACGTGATGGCCCATTTCGTGGCCGCCGCCGCCCGGTCGTACAGGTGTTCTTGCTGCGCGCGCTCCGCCGGCAGCAGGGCAACGCCCACCGCCACAACGGCCGCTAGTCTGAATAGGCCCATCTTGCTCACCCAACTGTTCAATCGCACGCGGCAGCCCGAAAAAGACGGCGGGCGCGGGCTCAGAAACTGGTCACTACAGCGGTAACGTTAGCAGGGCTGGTTCAAGAAAACGCGCAAGGCGGCGGTGCAATTCAATGCGCATTCGCAGCAAGTTTATCCGGCATTTGAAGCAAATTTTACCGCCAGCATTGCTGGCAAATTGTACCGCCAGCATTGCTGGCCAGTTATACCGTCAGCGCCACGGCCTGCTGGGCCTGGTTAAGAAGACATTAACGGCTGGCACCGATACTCGGCCCGCCAGCCTCTGCAGCGCTGAGCCAGGGAGCGCGTGCCGACATGACGTCTGGAGACATCAGAACGGCCAGCCTGATCTTTCTGGCGCTGACGGCGACGGTCTCGATCAATCTTTTTGCGTTCCAGCACAAGCGCCGCGGCCCCGCGCTGGAAACCCCGATGATGTCTGGATCGCTTTCTGGATCAATTTCTGGATCAATTTCTGGCGCCCCGATGACCGATGACACCAGCGGCACCACGCTGCTGGCACGCGACGCGCTGGCCGCCAGCCGTGTTGCGCCGCCAGCACTGCTGCAAGCTCCAATGCGGATTTCGCCGCCGGCCGCGACTGAGCCCGGCACCAGCAAGGCCGAGGTGGTGCGCGGCGTGCAACGCGAATTGAATACCCGCGGTTATGCGGCCGGGCCGCCCGACGGCGTTGTCGGCTTGGTGACGCGGGCAGCGATCTTGGCTTATGAAACCGACTTCGGATTGCCGCTGACGGCGGATCCGTCGCCCGACCTGCTGAGCCGGATTGTGCTGGGCACGTCAGCGCCGCCGCCCGACCGTCCGGTGGTGCGCGACGCAGGCGCATCCACCGAAGCCCAGGCGGTGATATTGAGCGTCGAGCAGCAGCTGAGCGGGCTCGGCTATGCGCCCGGCAAAATCGATGGCAAAACCAACGACCAGACGGCGCGTGCGATCCGCAGCTTCGAGGCCGCGCAAAAATTACCGGAAACAGGACGCATCTCGGGGCCGCTGGTCAGACGCCTGATCCGGATGCAGGGGCAAATCTCATCTCCCGCCGCGCAGGCCGCGCCGCCCCCAACAGCGCGTGCCCCCGTTCGCGCGCCAACGCGGGCGGCCCAACGCTGAGCGCGTGGGCGTGATGCGCGTGCACTTGCTCTCCACGCGCGCTTCGCTTGCGCGCCTCCTTTTCACGCGCGCTGGCGCTTGCGCAACTCCACTTCACTTGCGCAGCTCCTCTCCGCTTGCGCTTGCGCGCGGGCCTGGATGCGCTATCTGAGGGGCGGGAACTTTCTGACATGCGCCTCAAATCCGAAATCTGGGTCAAAGCTTACCTGCGGCGCTGCGCGTCGCGCGGCGCGCACGCGGTTGTCGTGCGGCACGGCGATGACGATGCCGGCGCGATTTTCATCAAGGCGCTGCGCCGCGATGGCGCGGCCCTGGTCTTTGGGCCAGCGCCTGCCGGGCTCGACGACGCTGACTTCGACCGGCGCTGGGTGGCGTGCCTGGCCGGTAAGTTCGTGCCAGACGACGAGGCGCAGCGCTATCTTGAGCGCCAGGCAAATTTCGACAGCGATCTGTGGATCGTCGAAGTCGAGGAACGCGAAGGCCAGCACTTTCTCGGCGACGATCTTGTGACGTAGCCGGAGGATTTAACCGGCCGTTAACATCTGCAATGCTCAAATGAGACTTGCGCTGATTCTGGTGGCCACAGCGCATTCAGTTCTTCGCCCCTTTTTTGTTTTCAGTGTCAGGGCAAGCGACTGCCGAGGGTTTGGACGCCAATCACGGCACAGCCGTGCATGGGGACCGCTCATGGCGACCATTCTCGCATTTCCAACAACCGCCCGCGGCGAACCGCGGCGCACGCAACGGCCGTTGCCGATCCAGTCATCGGCCCAGTCATCGGTCCAGTCATCGGCCCATTCATCGGCCCAGATCGTTTTTTTCCCGGGCGTTCGCTATGAGCGTTGGCTCAGCGATCAGCCAGCCGCCAAACGGCGCAAGCGTACCAGTCGCCGCGACCGGATCGAACTCGAAGCCTGATCGAGACTTCGCACGGCGACGGCGGACATAATGCCCGCCGCCTGCGCGCGGCTCGCCAAATCTCAATACGCCCGCGCCGCGCAGCTGGCTTGTGCGAGCACCGCTTCCGCGCCGCCGCGATAGGCAGCCCCTTTGTCGGGCGCGCGCACCACGATCAATCCCATCGGTGCTGAGACAGACAACTGCGGCTCGATCGTGGTCGATTTGCCGAGCGCGTGCGGCGTCAAGCCGAGAAAGCGATCGTCGGCTGGAACAATGGTCAGCGCGATGGCGGTTGGGCGGCCGGGCGCGGCGGCGGCAAAATACGCGCTCGATCCGTCGGCGTGATAGACGCCGAGCGTCCAGCCGAGATCGGGCAGCGTGGCGCGGACCGTGATCGGGCCTTTGGCGGTATCGAAGCGGCAGATGCTGTAGCGCGCGTCTGAACTGAGGAACGGCACCGGCTGATGGCCGGGCGCGACGGGATCCAAAACGGTCATGGTGTTGGCTGGCAAGCCGGCCAAACGCGTAAAGGCCGCGTTGCGGGTGTCGGACACAGCCAGGAACGTCGCGATCAAATGCACGACGGCGGCCGCCACCGGCACTATCAAGATCCCGCGCCACGTCAGCCAGTGAGAGGAAGGGGCCGCAATCATGAGCAGCCCTCGCGCCGGATGACCGGCAGCGCCTTGGCGCGTTCGATGCGCGCGTCATCGGACAAACCCGTCGCCGGATCGAGCACGCTGAACACGAGCACAAGGCGGCCCGCGCCGCCCGTTGGCAGCCAGTTGCCGGGCCGCGCATCACGCCCCAGCGTGACGATGTACGAGCCGTCCGGATTGACAGCGACCGTGTCGCTGGTGAAGGCGTAGCGCGCGGCGTCGTTGGCGATTAGTTTGCCACGCGCATCAAACACCGCCAGGCTCCACCACTGTCCGCCCATGCCAGGGCCTTCAATGACGTAATCACACGACGAATGCAGGCGGGCGCCAAGCGCATCGGCGCGCGCTTCATAGATGCCAGCGCTATCCGATGAGATGCGGATGGTTCCGCTGCCGGCGAGATGAGCCCGGGTGTAGGGGTCGGCGGTGCCCGGCTCGATCCTCTTGGCTCAGAGCCTCTCGGTGACCCGGCACTCGACGAGTCCGAGCTCGATC
>JANMOL010000288.1:0-2211 GCA_031369245.1 Hyphomicrobium sp.
GCAGATCTTGAGCAAAAAGCCCGCATCAAATTTTCAGCGGCGCGCCTAGCCATCAGCGTCGTCAACAGCTATCCGGGCTTGGACGTTCCAGCGGATTCCCCCGCAGCAGCGCTGGTCGCGCGCCTCTTGCCTGAGGTCCGCTCGATCAAGGTCGCCTACGGAACAGAAGCCGGCTTTTTCAACGAACTGCAAATCCCGACCGTGGTCTGCGGCCCTGGGTCGATGTCGCAGGGCCATCAGCCCGACGAATACATCTAGGCCGAACAACTCGGCCAATGTGACGCCTTCTTGCACAAGCTTGTACAATCGCTGGCAGTCTGAGCCGTTGCGAAGCGGTACTATTCTTTGTTTCCCCAAATCATCGTTCTGGGATCCGAGATGGCTTGCAACGCCGCGGCATCGCTAGCACCAAGTTGCTGCATAGCATCGGCGATCGTGATCTGCTTCTGTTCGGCAAGCTTCGCGATTTTGCTCGCAAGCTCGTAGCCGAGAAGTGGCGCCAGTGCAGTCACCAGGACCAAGCTATTGTCAAGCTGCTGGCGGCAGTGAGCCACGTTGGCTTCAATACCCGTGATGCATCGCTCCGTCAGAATGTTTACCGCGCGCGTCAGCAGGCCCATGGACTGCAGGATATTGTAGGCAGCGACCGGCTCCATGGCGTTCAATTGCAACTGGCCGGCTTCGGCGGCCAGAGTGACAGTCAGGTCGTTCCCGATGATCTGATAGGCGACTTGATTGACCATCTCGGGAATGACGGGATTAATTTTGCCCGGCATGATCGACGAGCCGGCCTGGACGGCCGGGAGGCGGATTTCTCCAAAGCCCGCCCGCGGACCGCTACTCAACAATCGCAGGTCGTTGCAGATCTTCGACAGCTTGACGGCAACACGCTTCAAGACGCTGGAAAACGTTACGAATGCCCCAAGATCCGACGAGGCTTCGACGAGATCGTGTGCCTGAACGAGGCGCATTCCAAAGGCATGTGAAAGCTTGTCGATGACAACAGGACCGTATCCCTTCGGAGTGTTGACGGCCGTTCCAATGGCCGTGCCACCGAGATTGACTTCCGTGAGAAGCTCGCCCAGCTGCGTGAGCCGTTCGATATCTTCGCCAATAGTCACGGCGAAGCCGGCAAACTCCATGCCCAGCGACATGGGGACCGCATCTTGGAGCTGGGTCCGGCCAACCTTGACCACATCATGAAAGGTCTTTGCACGCTCTTGGAATGCTGCCTGTAGTGATCCGAGAACAGTCTGCAGGGGTGCGATGCGCGACAGGATCGCGAGCCGGATTGCCGTCGGATAGACGTCATTCGTCGATTGGGACAGATTGACGTGGTCGTTGGGATGGAGATGCCGGTAATTTCCGGGCTCGAAACCGAGGCGGATCAATCCCAGATTTGCGATCACTTCGTTGGCGTTCATGTTCGTCGAAGTGCCGGCGCCACCTTGAATCACATCAACGAGAAAATACTGATGATGGAGGCCGTTCCGGAGATCACAACAAGCCTCAGAAATGACTGTGGCTCGCTTTTCGTCGAGCACGCCTAACTCGGCGTTTGCTTGCGCTGCCGCGAGCTTCACTGTGGCAAGCGCCGAAATGAATTCGGGAAAATGCGATATGGGAACCCCGGTCACACCGAAATTCTGCATGGCGCGCGCCGTGTGAATTCCATAAAGAGCGTCATGGGGCACGTCCAGGGTCCCGATGGAATCTTGCTCTGTTCGCATAACTGGCACGATCATTCTCCCCAGAAAGGTCTGCGCTAGTAGCGACGTTGCATGGTGCGGGACAGAGAGAAAGTCTGATTTGCTGCAGCAAAGGTTCGCGATTTGCGCAGCTGAACGACGTTGAAGATCCTGCCGCCAGATCATGCGGGCACACTGAAATAGGCCAAAAGCCGCGCTATGAGTAAGGGAGAGGTCGAGAGTTCATCGTGGGCTTGGCGTCTTGGTCGATGAAGCGCGTGGCGACGGCCTCGACGGTATTTGACTGGCGCGCCAGCACGGTTTCATTTCGCGTGACGCGCGCGTCCGATCCGGCGAACGCATATTTTGTGGGCTTTGCAGCACGGCCGGTCGCATGACAGAGACAGCCGGGAACCAGACGTACGCGCTGAACCTTATTATGCCAGAACGAGCCATTTTAGTATCTACGCCGTCGCCCAACGTCAGTTCTGACTTGGGACACCTGTGCTGGCCTTGTGGCGGG
>JANMOL010000291.1:0-16634 GCA_031369245.1 Hyphomicrobium sp.
GGCGGCGATTGGCCGGAACCTGCGCAACTTGCGCTGCTGATTGATCGTGCGGCTGCCAAAGTGGCCGCCTGTCCATCGCTCATGGCCGGCGCGTTGGATGTAACGGTTGTTTTGTCGTCTGATGCCGCCGTTGCGGCGCTCAACGCTCAATTCCGAGGCAAGGACAAGCCGACCAATGTGTTGTCGTTTCCAGCCGGTCCTGGTGCACCGGCCAGCACCCTCGGCGAGATCGTGCTGGCCTTTGAAACCGTTGAGCGCGAAGCGCATGATGACGGCATCACGATGACGGACCATGTCCAGCATCTTGTGGTCCATGGGCTCTTGCACCTGCTCGGTTTTGACCACGAAGCCGCTGAAGCTGCCGAGCGGATGGAGCAGCTTGAGATTGCCATATTGGCCAATCTTGGTATCGCGAACCCCTACACGGCCGCCCTCGAAACCGGTATAAAGGAATAAGCGGACCTCCCCGCGTCAGCACAGGCCATGACGGATCATCCCACCGATAAAGTTGCTGCCGACGTCAGTCCTGAAGAGGTCCGGGCGCTTGGCGCGCAGGGCTGGCTTCAGGTGCTGCGCTTGAAACTCGGGTTGACGGGTCCGCAGTCGCTGCGCGGCACGCTCGAAGACGCTCTCAAATCGCAAGACCCGGCGGCGGCGTTTTCGGATGCCGAGCGCGGCATGCTGGAGCGTCTGTTGCGTTTTGGCGCGAGCCGCGTGGCGTCGATCATGGTTCCTCGTGCCGATATCATCGCACTCGATGAAAACGAGCCGCTGTCGGAATTGCTCGGCATGTTCGATGAGGCCGGCATTTCCCGCATTCCGCTGTTTCGTGAGACACTTGATGATCCGCGCGGCATGATCCACATCAAGGATCTGTTTCGTTGGCTTATGGCCGAGGCGACGGGTCAAGATCTCAAGACGGCCGGGCCGCCGCAGGTGGTGAGTGGTGCCGCCCGGCAGTTCGGGCAGCTGGATCTTTCAAAGCTGGATCTGGCGCAGGTCGATTTATCGCGCGCGATCACCACGGCCAAAATCCGGCGTCAGGTGCTCTATGTGCCGCCGTCCATGCCGGCTGCCGACTTGCTGATCAAGATGCAGACAACGCGCATCCACATGGCTCTCATTGTTGACGAATACGGCGGCACCGACGGCCTCGTTACGATTGAAGACATCGTCGAACAGATTGTCGGCGATATTGAGGACGAGCACGATGAAGATGATGAGACAAACATCATCGTCGATCCCAAACTTGGCATGGTTGCGATTGCACGGACACCGGTTGCGGAGCTTGAAAAGCAACTCGGATTGAAGCTGCTCGATGAAGACGAGGAAGAAGAGATCGACACGCTTGGCGGGCTCGTTTTCTCGATCCTCGGCCGCGTACCCGCGCGCGGCGAGTTGATCCGGCACGAAAGCGGCGTCGAATTCGAGGTGCTCGATGCTGACCCGCGCCGGGTGAAAAAGCTCAAGATTCATCTGCCGCGTCCAGCCGCTGCGAAGACTGCGGCCGTGGCGTCCAAGGCGTGACGCGGGCTGCAACGCGGCCTGCAAGCGTCATCGGCCAGCTAAGCCATTTTGTTCAAACAGCTTCGGCGCGGCGGAAGATGGCGGTGGCATGGTCTGCTGGCGGGCTGTCGGTGCTGGCCTTCGCGCCGGTATTTGCGTCGCCAGTTTTGTTTCTGACTTTGCCGGTTTTCGTCTGGCTCATCGATCAATGCCGAGCACCACGCCAAGCCTTTGTCATGGGCTGGTGGTTTGGCTTTGGATATTTTTTCTTCAATCTGTTTTGGATTGGCGAAGCGTTTTTGGTCGAGGCGGATAAATTTGCTTGGGCTTTGCCGTTTGCGATTACGCTTCTGCCGGCCGGCCTCGCGTTCTTTTGGGCGCTTGCCGCAGCGGGCGCGCAGACCGTTTGGCGGCCAGGCGCGGGCCGCGTTTTTATCCTGGCCATTGCGCTGGGCTGTGCTGAATGGCTGCGCGGGCACGTCCTGACCGGTCTGCCGTGGAATGTCATTGGCTATGCGCTGACGTATCCCTTGCCGCTGATGCAAAGCGCGGCGCTGTGCGGCGTCTACGCGCTGAGCATCATCGCCGTTGTTGTTTTCGGGCTGCCGCTGGTGGTTTGGGACGATGCTGAGGGTCGCGGCGCGCGGCCGTCCTTCGTTAAAGCGGCTGCCGTTGCGGTCCTGCCACTGCTGGTGCTGTGGGGCTATGGCGCTTGGCGATTGAGTGCGCCGCAACTTTTCGAACCCGGCGTCAACCTGCGGATTGTGCAGCCCAGCGTGCCACAGCGCGAAAAGTGGCTGCCGCAGTTTCAGCGGCGTATTTTTGATGATCATCTCGCCTTGTCGCAAACCAATCCTGAGGGTGTGCAGGATGGATTGGCGGGGATCACGCATGTCGTGTGGCCGGAAGCAGCGATGCCATTTCTGCCGCTCGATCACCCGGAGGCACTTAGCGCGCTCGGTGCGTTGCTGCCCGATGGCCGGACCTTGATCACGGGGGCTCTGCGGCGTGAGCGCCAAACCGCTGACGGGGCCGCGCTGCCGCTTAACGCGCACAAGTCCTATAACGGCCTGATGGTGTTCCGCGACGATGGCAGCCTCAGTGCCGTTTACGACAAAATCCATCTTGTGCTGTTTGGGGAATATCTGCCGCTGGAGCCGATCCTTGGCGCGATCGGCTTGAGCAAGCTGACGGCTGGTCGCGGGTCATTTTCGAGCGGATCGGAGCCACGGCCGATGCTCACTATTTCCGGACTGCCGCCGGTGCTGGGGTTAATTTGCTACGAAGTGCTGTTTCCAGGCGAGATCGTGCAATCGGCGGCCCGGCCCGGGCTGTTGATCAATCTCACCAACGACGGCTGGTTCGGTAATACCACCGGGCCGCGCCAGCATTTTCATCAAACGCGGGTGCGTGCCGTCGAAGAAGGCATTCCCGTCATTCGGGCCGCGAACAACGGCATTTCAGGGGTGATCGACCGCAATGGCCGGGTGCTGCAGTCGCTTGGTTTGAACGACCGCGGGGTGATCGATAGCCGGCTTCCTGGCGGGGCGGGACCGACGCCTTATGCGCGGTTCGGGGGTCTTTGGCTGGCCCTGTGCCTTGTTGTGGCGGCAGCGATCGCTGGCATGCTGGGGCGCTTTTCCCGGCGTTAAGCGTGCTATCCGTCAGTTTGTCGCAGACTTCACCTGAGGTTGACGATAGGGCTATCTGCACCTAGGAAGTGTGCCTAGGAATACGAGGCAGTTTCTTCGTGGGAAAGAACGCCAATGACTGAAAATCACATTGTGGCAGTAGCCGCCGGCGAAGACGCGGCGCGCGGATCGCGGCGCGCCAACCCCATGGACGTCCACGTTGGAAGCCGTGTCCGGCTGCGCCGCATGCTGCTCGGCATGAGCCAGGAGAAGCTCGGAGAAAACTTGGGGCTGACGTTCCAGCAGGTTCAAAAATACGAAAAAGGCGTCAATCGGATCGGCGCCAGCCGGTTGTTCGATCTCGCCAAAGTGCTGGGTGTCCCGGTGCAATTTTTCTACGACGAAGCGCCCGTTGGCATGCAAGGCGCGCCACTGGCGGCTGGCTTTCACGAAGGCCCCGGCGAAAGCTATGTTGTTGAGTTTTTGGGCAGCCGAGAAGGCCTCGAATTGAACAAAGCGTTTGCGCGGATCAGCGATAGCCGGGTCCGCCGGTCAATTGTTGAACTTGTCCGCTCGCTGGCTGGCGAGAGCAACTGAACCGTGGCGTTCCGTGGCGTATTGACCAGGGCTCGTCGCTGGTCTGTGTTACACCTCATATTGCACGCCTCATAAGGGCGACGTTTTGCCGAGGCTTATGCACAAGCCGGGGACAGTCGCGTCGCTTGACCGGTCCCTTAAAGACTGCAACAAACCGGCGTCTTTTCTCGGGTCTGAGCCGGATGGGCTGATCCTGACCAGAATTCTTCGCAGTCGACCAGCGCATTGAAATCCACAAGTCACGGGGGCCAACTTGGCACGCAAGTCATTTCTGTTCACGAGCGAGTCGGTATCAGAAGGCCATCCTGACAAAGTCTGCGATCGCATTTCCGATGAAGTGGTCGATGCGTTCTATCGCGAAGGCTTGGCCGAGGGCCTCGATCCGTGGGTCATTCGCGCCGCATGCGAGACGATGGCGACCACGAACCGCGTCATCATCGCCGGCGAATACCGCGGGCCCCACGCCGTCACCGTGCAGATGATCCAAGACCTTACGCGCAAAGCCATCAAAGACATCGGCTATGAGCAGCAAGGCTTTCACTGGGCCTCACCAACATCGAAGTCCTGCTGCATGAACAGTCGGCCGACATCGCAGCCGGCGTCGATGCCAAGCAACCCTCGAACCAGGAAGAGGGTGCCGGCGACCAGGGCATCATGTTCGGTTACGCCTGCACCGATACCCCAGAACTGATGCCGGCACCGATCTACTATGCCCACAAAATTTTGCAGGATCTTGCCATCGCTCGCAAAGCCAAGAGCGGCGATGCAGCCAAACTCGGACCGGACTCCAAAAGCCAGGTGACGGTGCGCTACGAAGACGGCAAGCCAGTTGGCGTCACGCAAATTGTCGTGTCACACCAGCACGTCGTTGAAGATCTGACATCCAAGCAGGTACGCGACATCGTCGAGCCATTTGTGCGGCGCGCCATGCCCGACGGTTGGATTGGCAAAGACACGATCTGGCACATCAACCCGACCGGTAAATTCTACATCGGCGGGCCCGATGGCGATTGCGGGCTGACCGGACGCAAGATCATCGTTGATACCTACGGCGGCGCTGCGCCCCACGGCGGCGGCGCGTTTTCGGGCAAAGACCCGACCAAGGTCGATCGTTCAGCGGCCTATGCCTCGCGCTATCTGGCCAAGAATGTCGTGGCGTCGGGCATTGCTGAGCGCTGCACCATTCAATTGTCCTACGCGATTGGGGTTGCCAAACCGTTGTCTATTTATGTCGACACGCACGGCACCGGCAAAGTCGATGAGGCCGTGATCGAGACCGCGTTGGCTCAGGTCATGGATCTGACGCCGCGCGGGATCCGCTCGCATCTCGACCTCAACAAGCCGATCTATGCACGCACTTCGGCATATGGGCACTTCGGGCGGCCGCCTGAAAAGGACGGCGGGTTTTCGTGGGAGAAGACCGATCTCGCGGCCAGTATCAAGAAGGCGGTTGCCTAACGCGCCTTGGCAGTGCTGCAATGCAACGGTTCACGTCGAGCAATGGAACGGCCGCTGTGCGCGGCCGTTTTTCGTTTGCAACAGAGCGGTGAGCTGAGCCATGCCGCACGATCACAATAACGACGATTACGATGATCAGGGCGGCGTCAGCGATTTGCGATCGTTTGGCCGCCGCCGCGGGCGCAAGCCGAGCGACCGGCAAGCGGCGCTTTTTCGTGATGTCTTGCCGCGCGTGGCGGTTGATCTGAGCGCGCCCATTGCGGCGCCCGCTGCAACCTGGCTCGAAATCGGCTTTGGCGGCGGCGAGCATCTTGTTTGGCAAGCCAAACGCAACGCCAGCGTGACCTTCATCGGCTGTGAGCCGTTCGAAGCCGGGGTCGTGAAGGTGCTGGCAAAAATCGAGGCCGAACGGCTGAGCAACATCCGCGTGCACGTTGGCGATGCGCGTGACGTGCTGCGGGCTTTGCCCGAGGCCGCAATTGCCAGGGCCTTCATTTTATTCCCCGACCCTTGGCCAAAGCGCAAGCAGCGCAAACGCCGGCTTGTTAACCCTGGCACGGTGGCACTTCTGGCGCGGGTGCTGCAATCGGGCGCGGAGTTGAGAATTGGCACCGACATTGGCGACTATGCGGCCACGCTCCTGCAGGCGTTTCAAAGCGAGCCGCGGTTCCGCTGGCTGGCCGCTCGGCCAGCCGACTGGCGCGTCCGCCCCGACGACTGGCCCGAAACACGCTATGAAGCCAAGGCAGCGGAAGCCAGGCGCATCCGGTACTATTTTCGGTTCGAGCGGGTCTAAAGATCCGCGGCGCGGCTTGCGCGGATGCGAATTTTCGCCTATCTAATGCTGGTCTCAATAACAAATCTGGAACTTGAGAGTGGACCTTCGGGCCCGCTCGAAAAGCCCTTTGCCCGGACCCCGCACACTGCCCATGATGGTTGAAGCCGCCGCACATTCGCAACATCCAGCCGCCTCGGCCGAGCGTTTTGTGCGCGAAACGGGGCTTGGGGCTGAAGTGGCGCTCGTGGTGGAGCCCGTGCTCGAGGGTTTGGGCTTTCGCTTGGTGCGCATTCTGATTTCCGGAACCATCGACCGGATCGTGCAAATCATGGCCGAGCGGCCAGATGGCACGATCTCGATTGATGATTGCGAGGCGATTTCGCGCGGCGTATCGCCCGTGCTCGACGTCGCTGACACGGTGCCCGGGAAATACCGGCTTGAGATTTCATCGCCCGGCATCGACCGTCCGCTCGTCCGCCCGAGCGATTTCGAAAGCTGGGCTGGGCACGAAGCGAAAATCGAACTCAAAGAGCCGGTCGATGGCCGTAAGCGGTTCAAGGGCGTTCTGGAAGGTTTCGAGGACGGCGAAGTGCGGATTGCCGCCGATGTCGGCGGCACCCTTGGCCGCCAGCATCTCGGTTTCCCGGTGACGCTGGTCGCTGATGCCAAGCTCGTCTTGACCGATGAATTGATCCGTGAAGCCCTGACGCGGGCGAAAAAACAACACAGCACCCGCCCCGGTGACGGCGCGGAAATGGACGAAGACGATCTGGAGGACTGACGAATGGTACTGGCAGGCATTAGCGCCAACCGGCTTGAACTGCTGCAAATTGCAGACGCCGTGGCACGCGAAAAGACGATCGACAAAAAGATCGTCATGGAGGCCATGGAAGAGGCCATCCAGAAGGCTGCCAAGGCACGCTACGGCGCTGAAAACGACATTCGCTGCGAGATCGACGTCAAGACGGGCGAGGCCAAGCTGACGCGCGTTCTTGCGGTTGTCGATCTTGTTGAAAATGACTCGACGCAGGTCAATTTGGCCGATGCGCAAAAGCGCAACCCCGAAGCCAAGGTTGGCGATCTGATTGCCGAAACGCTGCCACCGCTCGAATTTGGCCGGGTCGCGGCCCAAAACGCCAAGCAGGTCATCGTGCAAAAAGTGCGCGAAGCCGAGCGCGACCGCCAGTTCGGTGAATATAAGGATCGCATCGGCGACATCGCCAATGGCACCGTCAAACGCGTTGAATATGGCAACGTCATTGTTGATCTCGGCAGGGCTGAGGGTATCATCCGCCGCGATGAAATGATCCCGCGCGAGAACGTCCGCCTTGGTGATCGCATCAGGGCCTTTATCTATGACGTACGGCGCGAGCAGCGTGGTCCGCAGATTTTTCTGACGCGGGCGCGCTCTGAGTTCATGGCCAAACTTTTCGCGCAGGAAGTGCCGGAAATCTACGACGGCGTTGTCGAGATCAAGTCGGTTGCCCGCGATCCGGGCAGCCGCGCAAAAATTGCGGTTATTTCCAAGGATTCCTCGATTGATCCCGTTGGCGCCTGCGTCGGGATGCGCGGCGCACGGGTGCAGGCCGTCGTCAACGAATTGCAGGGCGAAAAGGTCGATATCATCCAGTGGAACCCGGAAGCCGCGAGCTTCATCGTCAACGCGCTGGCGCCGGCTGAGGTCACTAAAGTGGTTCTTGATGAAGATTCCAACCGTATCGAAGTTGTCGTCCCGGAAGCGCAATTGTCGCTCGCGATTGGCCGGCGCGGCCAGAACGTGCGATTGGCGTCGCAGCTGACCGGCTGGGATATCGACATTCTGACCGAGCAAGAAGAAAGCGAACGCCGCCAGAAGGAATTTGGTGAGCGCACGCAGCTTTTGATGGAAGCGCTCGATGTCGATGAGGTCATCGCCCAGCTGCTGGTGACCGAAGGCTTTGCTTCGATCGAGGAAGTCGCTTTTGTGGATCTAACGGAGATCGCCCACATCGAAGGCTTTGATGAGAATACCGCGTCGGAAATTCAGACGCGCGCGCGCGAATATCTCGAGCAGCAGGAAGCCGAACGCGATACCAAGCGGCGCGACCTCGGTGTTGCCGATGACGTGGCCGAGATCCCAGGGATCACGACGGCAATGATGGTTGCGCTCGGCGAAAACGGCGTCAAAACCGTCGAAGATTTCGCCGATTGCGCCACCGACGAATTGATCGGCTGGACCGAACGCAAGAAGGAAAAGGATGCCGATGCGGTTCGCCACAAGGGCTTCCTTGATGGCTTCGAGCTGTCGCGCCAAGATGTTGAGGGCATGATTATGGCCGCTCGGGTCCAGGCTGGATGGATCAAGGCCGAAGACCTGGTCCAGGCGGATGTGGCGGACGACGATGTCGCCAGCGACGCTGCCGAGGATGCCGGCCCGGCGGGTTAAAGGTCAATGGACGCGGAGGTCCTCGAGACAGTTTGGCAGCGAACCGGAAAAAGCGGCAAACCGACGACGCAGGAGATGGCTCCGAGCGCCTGTGCGCGGTTACGCGTGAGGCACTGCCGCCGGAGGCGTTGATCCGGTTTGCGCTCGGGCCGGATGGCCAGATTGTGCCCGATCTTGAACGGCGGCTGCCGGGTCGCGGCGTGTGGGTTAGCTGTCATCGAGAGACGCTGGAAAAAGCAATAAATACAAAGGCTTTTGCAAGAAGTCTTAAATCTCAGGTGAGTGTAGCGGCCGATCTGCCTGAACGGATTGGGATTATGATAGCGCGGCGGGTCATGGACGCCCTGGCGCTCGCCAATAAGGCCGGACGGGTTGTCTCGGGTTTCCAGCAGGTCGATGGCGCGCTCGAAAAGGGCACCGTTGCGGCACTGTTGCATGGCTCTGCCGCGGCGCCTGACGGACGCCAGAAGCTCGATCGTAAATTCCAGGCTATTCAACGAGAACGCGGCGCCCGGGCGCCTATTTTGGACGTCCTGACCATCGAACAAATGAGCTTGGCCATTGGCCGCCCAAGTGTGGTACATGCTGCGCTTATACCCGGAGGACTGACGGAACGGTTTCTGAGGGAGGCGGAGCGCTTGTCGCGCTACCGGGCCCCGTCGGCCGCATCCGGTCAGTCATTATCTGTTGAACAACAAACCGAAGGCTGAACGGTAATCGCATGACGGAATCGAACGACCAAGCTGACAAAACTCTCCGGGCCGGAGCGCGCAAACCGCTCTCGCTGCAACGGACAGTCGAGTCGGGGCATGTGCGACAGAACTTCAGCCACGGCCGCTCGAAGTCGGTCGTTGTCGAGAAGAAGAAAACACGCAAGCTCGGCGGCGACGCGGCGGTCGAGGCAGCACCCGTGCCGGTTGCCGCAACGGTGTTTGAAAAGCCCAAATCGCAAGCCAAGTCTCAGGACGCGCTGCCCGAGGCGCTTTCGGCGGTCGAAACGCGCAGCGGCGGGCAACAGCGCAATCTTTCGAACGAAGAGCGCGATGCGCGCGCTAAAGCGCTTGCGGCAGCTCGGGCTGAAGATCACACCCGGCCGGCTGACTTGGAAACCGTGCGTTTCGAGCCCGTTCGCGCGCCTGATCCCGTTGTCAAATCCGATGACACAGCGCGCGCACCGGCCACTGCGGGCGCCGTGCAGCCGCCTACGGCTGCCATCGTGAAGCCGGCGGCCAGTGCACCCTCTGCGGGCGCGCCGCGGCGGGCGGATGCGCCGCGCAACGACGGACCGCGTGAGGCGATAGGTCCGCGCGAAAGCGGGCGGCCACCCTACCAGCGTTCAGGTTCGGGTGCGGGCCCGCGCACAGGTTCCGCTCAGGTCTATATGCCGGGTGCCGCCGGACGGCCGCGCGAAATCGAACTGCCCGTTCAGCGTCGCGGCGCACCGGGCGCTGACGCGACTACAATTGAAAAACCGGCGCGCGTCGTTCGCCCCGTTGTGACCAAACAGGTCGCGGAGGACGATGACAGCCGCAAGCGCGGCCCGGGCGGTGTTAAAATCACGCGGCCTGCGGTTAAGGTTCCCGAAGACAATCGTCAGCGTACTAAGATTTCGATTACGAATTTCGATCGTGAAGCGCAGCAGCGCTCGCTGGCCTCGCTCAAGCGTAAGCGCGAGAAAGAAAAACTGAAGGCGATGGGCATTGCCCAGCCGCGCGAAAAAATCTCGCGCGAGGTCATCATCCCCGAAGTCATCACCATTCAAGAGCTCTCGAACCGCATGGCCGAGCGCGCGGTTGATGTCATCAAGATCCTGATGAAAGAAGGCCAAATGCACAAGATCACCGATGTGATCGATGTGGATACGGCCGAACTCATCGTGCGGGAATTTGGCCATACGCCGAAGCGCGTTTCGGAAGCGGACGTCGAAATCGGCTTGGTTGGAGACAAAGACATCGACGATCACTTGGAATCGCGCGCGCCCGTCGTCACGATCATGGGCCACGTCGACCACGGCAAGACGTCGCTGCTGGACGCTATCCGTTCGACCAACGTTGTTTCCGGCGAAGCAGGCGGCATTACCCAGCACATCGGCGCTTATCAGGTGCTGACTCCGGCTGGCCATAAAGTCACGTTCATCGACACACCCGGCCACGAAGCCTTCACGGCCATGCGGGCACGCGGCGCCAAGGTGACGGACATCGTCGTGCTGGTAGTTGCGGCCGATGACGGCGTCATGCCGCAAACGGTCGAAGCCTTGAACCACGCCAAGGCAGCCGGCGTTCCAATGATTGTCGCGATCAACAAGATCGACAAGCCGTCGGCTGATCCAAAGCGCGTGCAGACGGATTTGCTGCAGCATGAGATCGTCGTCGAAAGCATGGGCGGCGAAACGCTCGAAGTGCCGGTTTCGGCATTGAAGCGCACCAACCTCGACAAGCTGCTCGAAGCGATCCACCTGCAGTCGGAAATTCTTGATCTGAAGGCAAACCCGAACCGGTCGGCTGAAGGCATTGTGATCGAAGCCAAGCTTGAACGCGGCCGCGGCCCGGTTGGCACGGTGCTCGTTCAGCGCGGCACGCTGAAGGTCGGCGATCTCGTCGTTGCCGGTATGGCCTGGGGCCGTGTGCGCGCGCTGCTTAACGATCACAGCCAGCCGATCAGCTCGGCGGGCCCATCGGTACCTGTCGAAATTCTGGGCTTTGACTCAGCGCCCGAAGCTGGCGAGCAATTCTCAGTTGTCGAGAACGAAGCCCGGGCCCGTGAGATCACCGGCTACCGCTTGCGCAAGCGGCGTGAGACGCTCGGCTCGGCTGGCACGCCGCGCACGCTTGAGCAGATGATGCAGACGCTCAAGGATGCCGCCGGACAAAAAGAATTCACGCTGCTCGTCAAGGGCGACGTGCAAGGTTCTGTGGAAGCCATCATTGGCTCGCTCAAGAAGCTTGGCACGGATGAAGTGATTGCCCGTATCGTCCACACCGGCGTTGGCGGCATCACGGAATCAGACGTTGCCTTGGCCAATGCGTCGAAAGCCGTCATCCTCGGCTTTAACGTGCGGGCAAACTCGCAAGCCAAGCAAGCGGCCGATCAACAGGGCATCGAGATCCGCTACTACAACATCATCTACGATTTGGTCGATGACGTGAAAGCCGCGATGTCGGGCCTGCTGGCACCGACCAAACGCGAAATCTTCCTTGGCTACGCCTCCATCAAGCAGGTCTTCAATATTTCGAAGGCTGGCAAGGTGGCTGGTTGCCAGGTTACCGAGGGCAAGGTCGAGCGCGGCGCGAAAGTCCGCTTGTTGCGTGACAATGTCGTCATCCACGAAGGCTCGCTGTCGATCCTCAAGCGCTTCAAGGATGATGTGCGCGAGGTTACGGCCGGCCAGGAGTGCGGCATGTCGTTTGCCAACTACCAGGATATCCGTGAGGGCGACCAGATCGAATGCTTCCAGGTCGAGACGATCGCACGCTCGCTGTGAGCGATGGGCGCAGTTAACACGAGCGCGCTCAATCGGACTTTGACGGGACATGGATACCGGAAACTTTGAGCTCGTGTATCAGCTGACGTTGGCCGGCTACGAAGCGATGGTGGAAAGCTTTTCGCGCACCCCGCAAGCGTGGCGGATGGCCGTCCGCGGTTGCTGACCGGCTGAACGCACGATACGACACGTCCACAACACTTATTAAAGGCCACGGGCGGTCCAATCCCGCCGTGGAAATTCTATGACACGCAAAAAAGCTTCCTCCGCCAATTCGGCAAAGGGCCCGTCGCAGCGCATGCTGAGGATCGGCGAGCTGATCCGCCACAAGATTGCAGAAATGCTGGTGCGCGGCGATATTCATGACGATGTGATCGCCGGCCACTCGATTACCATTCCAGAAGTGCGCATTTCGCCCGACATGAAACTCGCGACCGTCTATGTGATGCCGCTTGGCGGCAACGATATGAAGCCGGTCATCGAGGCGCTGATGCGCCACCGGAAATACATCCGCACGCAAGTCGCGCATACGCTGAACCTGCGATACGCGCCGGATCTGCGTTTCCGGGAAGACGAAACATTCGAGGAGGCGACCCGCATCGACCGCCTCCTGGACAGCCCCAAAGTCCGTCAAGACATCGAGAAGAAATAAGCCATGTCACGCCGCAAAAAAGGCAATCCCGTGCACGGCTGGCTGGTGCTCGACAAGCCGCTGAACAAGCCGTCGACACAGGCTGTCGGCGCCGTCCGGCGCGCGTTCAATGCGCAAAAAGCCGGCCACGCAGGCACGCTCGACCCGCTCGCGACCGGCATCCTGCCAATCGCGCTTGGAGAAGCCACAAAAACTGTGCCGTTCGCGGTTGACGGCGAGAAGGCCTACCGCTTCAGCGTGCGCTGGGGTTCTGAGACCACGACGGATGACACCGAAGGCCCGGTCACCAACAGCAGCGCGATGCGGCCAACGCGGGCCGACATCGAAGCGCTGCTGCCGCGCTTTATCGGCGAAATTCAACAGGTGCCGCCGTGCTTTTCCGCGATCAAGGTCGATGGCGCGCGGGCCTATGATCTGGCCCGCGATGGCGAAGTGGTGGTGCTGGACGCGCGCGCTGTCTTCATCCAGCGGCTGGCGCTCATGGACCAGCCCGATGAGCAGACCAGCGTGTTCGAAGCCGAATGTGGCAAGGGCACCTATGTGCGCGCGATTGCACGCGATATGGGGCGGATACTCGGCTGCTTTGGGCACGTGATCGGACTTCGGCGCACGCGCGTTGGGCCGTTCGACGAGCCGCGCGCCGTGACGATGGCGGCGATCCAGGCCGCCGCCTCGTCGGACGATCCTGACGCCGTGCTGAAATTGCTGTCGCCGGTTGAATCGGCGCTTTCGGACCTGCCTGAATTGATCGTTTCGCAAAGCGACGCGGCGAGCTTGACGCGCGGCCAGGCTATTTTGATCCGCGGGCGCGACGCGCCGGTCATGTCAGGCCCCGCATTTGCAACCTCAAAGGGCCGGCTGATCGCGCTCGGCGAGCTCGATAAGGGCGCTTTGCACCCGACGCGGGTATTTAACCTCGGCTAGGGCTGCAACCTTTCCGAGCAAAACTATCGATGAACGTCTGGCAAGGTTTAACTTGCGGATACGATCAATTGGGTTTAGACGTGCGCCATCGACTTTGGCCGGACAACAGGGCCGTTTGCTTGGGGTCTCCCCAGGCGCGACGTCTAGAGCTTCCCCCAACATCGACAAACCGGGTCACTGGTTCGCGCATCCGCGTGTGCCGTGTGACCCCAGTAGCCTTGAAAGGGCAAACTCATGACGCCAGGTACAGTCAAATTCTATAACGATCAAAAGGGCTTCGGCTTTATTGCTCCGGATGACGGCGGCAAGGACGTGTTCGTGCACGCAACGGCGCTCGAGCGCGCTGGCATGCGTAACCTCGTCGAAGGCCAGAAGGTCCGTTTCGACACGCAGGAAGATCGTCGCAGCGGCAAGATCGCCGTTGGCAACATCGAAGCTGCCTGAGATCAGAGCTGACGCGGTCGCGCCTTTTAGCGTGTTCCGTGCGTTTGATTAACATCAGAGGCCGCTCTCCCCCGGGAGGGCGGCTTTTTTGTTTGGGCAATCAACAGAGGCGGCGGGCCGGCTGGGAGCGTGGAGCGCTTGACTGACCTGAAGCAGGAGCGCTGCCGTACTTTGGTTATGAAAACGCGCATTTGTATCGTGGCGTGTCTCGCCATTATGTCGTGCCTTGCGTCCGCCCGCATCGCTGCGGCACAAACCACCGGCATTACGCGCGGTTGCAAGGTCGTGGACGGCGTGGTCGCTGACGTCGCGCTAGGGCCATTTTTGCCAGCGTCGAACACCGTCACGACCAAAGCGAGCTGGACTGCTGAGTTCCGCTGGGACGTCGGCGACATCGAGGCCATCGGCTGGATGCGGATTAGCGATGACCAGGGCCAAGAAGTTGGCTGGGTACCCGCTGGGCATGAGGCCGTGCAATGCGGCCAAGCTCGTTGAAATTGTTGACGAAAAAGCCGCACAAAACGATCTCGCGTTCGCATACCATTGGTGTATAACGCTCTGGCTCCGCGCCCGGCGACTTGCCGATTGCGCGGTGTTTGTTGGCGACCCTGCTGGACGACATCCCGGCCGCGGCCGCTTTTCTGCAACTCCATTTCGAAAGGAGACCTCGATGTCGGACGTCGCACCGCACCGCAAGGTTGCGAAGACTGCTGTTATCACCAGCAACGCCACAAAAGCCAACGATACCGGGTCGCCGGAAGTTCAGATCGCCGTGCTCACGCATCGCATCAACGAGCTGACCGATCACTTCAAGCTGCACAAAAAAGACAACCACTCGCGCCGCGGCCTTCTCAAGATGGTCAGCCTGCGCCGTCAGTTGCTCGACTACGTCAAGAGCAAGGACAACGCGCGCTATCAAAAAATCATCGAAAAGCACGGCCTGCGCCGCTGACGTGATTTTTTGGGGCGCGTCCGTTTTGCAAGCGGCCTCAGGGCTGCGAGACGTGCTCATAACAGGAAAACGTCGTGCGCCGGTGCCGCTTAGGCCCTGGCGCATGCTGCGTTTGTGAAGGACCGTTTTCACAAACGACTGACCGACCGTGGAACGAGAAAAAGCGAAAACGAAAGACCGAAACATGTTCGACATCCATCGTGTGGAAATTGATTGGGGTGGCCGCAAGCTGAAGCTTGAGACCGGCCGCATCGCTCGCCAGGCAGACGCTGCCGTGGTGGCACAATACGGCGAGACAACCGTGCTCGCGACCGTCGTTGGCGCCCGCTCCGTCAAGCCCGGCATCGACTTCTTCCCGCTCACCGTGAACTATCAGGAGCGGACCTACGCTGCTGGTAAGATCCCGGGCGGATACTTCAAACGCGAAGGCCGTCCGACCGAAAAAGAGACGCTGACTTCGCGCCTCATCGACCGGCCGATCCGTCCGCTGTTTGTCGAAGGCTTTAAGAACGAAACCCAGGTCGTCGTGACGGTGATGTCGCACGATCTTGAGAACGATCCCGATGTGCTTGGCATGGTGGCGGCATCGGCTGCATTGACGTTGTCGGGCCTGCCGTTTCTCGGCCCGATCGCGGGCGCCCGGGTCGGCGTCATCAACGGCGAATTCGTGCTCAATCCGATGGTCGACGAGTTGAAAGAGTCGTCTCTGGATCTCGTCATCGCCGGCACACACGACGCGGTCATGATGGTCGAATCGGAAGCCAAGGAACTGTCCGAAAAAATGATGCTTGAAGCCGTGATGTTCGGCCACAAGCACATGCAGCCGGTTATCCAGGCGATCATCAAGCTGGCTGAGAAGGCTGCCAAGGAGCCGTGGGATATCCAGATCCCCGACAAGGGCAAGTACAAGGATCAGGTCAAGAAGATCGCTGAATCTGCGCTCAGGGCGGCGTTCTCGACTAAGGAAAAGGCCAAGCGCAACGAACTCGTCGGCGCGGCCAAGAAGTCGGTGTTTGCCGGCATTGCCATCCCAGCCGACGATCCGAACGAGAAAGTACTGCTGACCGACGCCTTCAAGGCGCTCGAAATGGACATCATGCGCGGCGATGTTTTGAAGACCAAACTGCGCATCGATGGCCGCGATCTAAAGACCGTGCGGCCGATTTTGTCGGAAGTGCATGTTCTGCCGCGCACCCACGGTTCGGCGCTGTTCACGCGCGGCGAAACGCAGGCGCTGGTCGTCGCGACCCTTGGGACGGGTGAAGACGAGCAATATGTCGACAGCTTGGAAGGCACGAAGAAAGAAAACTTCCTGCTGCACTACAACTTCCCGCCGTATTCGGTTGGTGAAGTGGGCCGCATGGGCTCGCCAGGACGTCGCGAAATTGGTCACGGCAAACTCGCCTATCGTGCCATCCGCCCGATGCTGCCAGCAAAGGAAGATTTCCCTTACACGCTGCGCCTCGTTTCGGAAATCACCGAGTCGAACGGCTCGTCGTCGATGGCAACGGTGTGCGGCGCCTCGCTCGCTCTGATGGATGCGGGCGTGCCGCTGAAATCGCCGGTCGCGGGTATTGCGATGGGTCTGATCAAGGACGGCAATGACTTCGCCGTTCTGTCAGACATTCTCGGCGATGAAGATCATCTCGGCGACATGGACTTCAAGGTGGCTGGCACCGAGAATGGCGTGACGGCGCTGCAGATGGACATCAAGATCACGGGTATCACCGAAGAGATCATGCGTGTTGCGCTCGATCAGGCGCAGGCCGGCCGTCTGCATATCCTT
>JANMOL010000293.1:0-4535 GCA_031369245.1 Hyphomicrobium sp.
AGTTTCAGCCGCGCCGTCGAAAACGGTATCGCGGGCTTGATACGACCCGAGCTTGCAGTATTGGGCGCGCCGGCCGACGGCGCCAATTCAATGATCGGCGGCTTGAATTTCGGCGGCGTCAGTTCCGCCACTACGGTTTCAGCTTGTTTGCCCGGATCAGCCGCGCCTGCAACCTCTGGCTTAGCAGGCGAAGGTGCAACGATGACAGCGCCATTCTTGCTCATGACCGGCGGCTGATTTGCGGGCGCTGGCTCTGCTGGCGGGGCCACGGGCGGATTAGCTTTCAGTTCGTTTTGATAAGCGCCAAGACCGGTCTTTTCGGTCACGGCCTGGTCGAGCTTGGTGATCAGCTCCGACAAGTCGTTGACGCTCTTTGAAATCTCAGCCGATGCGGTGCGGACGGCGACGAGTTCCGCCTGACGGTCGGCAATCGTCAGCTTCTTGGCTTCCATCAGACTTGCAAGCCGCGTGCGGGCTTCTGTCAGCCGCTGGGTCTCGGATTTGAGGCGGTCACCTTCGGAGCGGATATCGCCCATGACGCGGACCAGATCGTCGAGCCGCTCGGCGAGCGACAGGGCTTGGCCTTTGAGTTCCGGGAATGCGGACGACAGCAGCATTGCACTGCGGACCATTTTCAAGGCGTCTTCGCGGCGCGTGATCAGGACCGGCGGGGGATTGCGGCCCATGCGCTGGAGTGCGCCGAGTAGCGTTGCGATTTGGCCGTGGCGCTGGCCGAGCGAGCCGCGCACCAGTTTCTCCTGGGCTTCGAGTTCCGAGAGCCGGCCCTCGATCGAGGTCATCTGGGCTTCGCTGCGCTGGATGAGCGCTGCCGTCTCGACGAGGCGTGAATTGAGCCTTTCGCGTTCGGCGTCGAGATCGGCGACATCGGTCTGGAGGGCATCGGCCTTATCCGCCGTGGCGTCCAGTTGCCGGCGCCGCTCATCGAGGATGCGCTCGGCTTCAGCCGGATTGGAGGGCGCGTCTCTTGAAACGTCCGGCGATTGGGCCAATGCCGTGCCGGCCACCGTGCAAGCCAAACCTGCGCTGGCGAAGCGCCAAAACAGACTGCAGGTCGGGTGTCTGACCGGTTCAGGCCGCAATGCGTGATGATCCTGCTTTTGGCCTGCTTTTGGGGCCAGCGTCTTGAGCCGAGGTCGAGCGCTGGTCCATATACCGCCGGACGCCGTTGGTAGTTGAGTCATCGCCGGAGAATTACGGCTTTTCTTGCGCCGAGCAAATGTCAATTCGGTAATGCCCGTGCAAGGTGGTGGCCTTGCGGACTTTCGCGAGTGTTATGCGCCGTTGACTTGCGCTCCCTGGGTCCCCGTGACGGTTTGGCGGTTGCCGGCTGGCATCGCGAAGCCCTATCACTCGAAACGTTGCTGTTTTTGGAACATTTTTCATGGAAAATGCGCTCTTTCACACCACAACCATCGCCGTCATCGCGGTGCTGATCGTGCTGGTACTGGGTCTTCGCAGCATGATGACGGGCACCAGCCCCAACACCAGCCAAAAGCTCATGCGCTGGCGCGTTGGTCTTCAGTTTTGCGCAATTCTGGTGATTATGGCCTACGTTTTGCTCACCCGCTAAGCCCCAAGCCAACCCGCCCAACGGCTCTGCCGGTTGCGGGTATGGGGCGGGATCAGACGAACAGGGATGCTCCAGCCGATGGTTGTACTCAATCGCATCTATACCAAAACCGGCGACGGCGGCACCACGGCGCTTGGCTCGGGCGAACGTGTGCCGAAAACGTCGGTGCGAATTGCGGCTTACGGCACGGTTGATGAGACCAATGCGCAGCTTGGGATGGTCCGCATTCATTTGGCTGGCGCTGATCCCGACGTTGATCAGATGCTGTTGCGAATCCAAAACGATCTGTTCGATCTCGGCGCTGATTTGTGCGTGCCGGACAAAGGCGAACCGCTGCCTTATGAGCCACTGCGGATGACGGATGCGCAGGTCAAGCGTCTGGAAGATGAAATCGATCACATGAACGCCAAGCTGCAGCCGCTGCGCTCGTTCATTTTGCCGGGCGGTACAGCAGCGGCGGCGGCCTTGCATGTTGCCAGAATCGTCAGCCGGCGTGCCGAGCGCCTCATGGTCGAACTGGCCGCGCTACCCGGCGAGCCGGTCAGCGCTGCGGCGCTTCAATACATCAACCGGCTGTCGGATTTTCTGTTCGTCGCGGGCCGCTACGTCAATGACGAAGGTAAGGCTGACGTGCTGTGGGTGCCTGGTAAAAACCGCTAAATCGCAGCGCCGCAGACCGGAAAGGACGTGCCTTAGTGTTCGTTCCGCTTGGCGACGACAACCCGCTCAAAAGCATCCGCTTCCAGTATGTCACGGTGGCGCTGATTGCCGTCAACGTGCTGGTGTTTATGCTCGAAAGTGCGGGCGATTCCGGCCAGGCGTTCGTGTCGAGTTTTGCGGTTGTGCCGCAAGAGCTGTTTCAGGTGCACATTCTCGGCGGATCGGCGCCGATTTCCGGCGATGCGCTGGCCGTTCCAGAACGTGCGACGCTGTTTTCGTACATGTTCTTCCACGGCGATACGATGCACCTGATCGGCAACATGCTGTTTTTGTGGGTGTTCGGTGACAACGTCGAGGACTCGATGGGGCACGTGCGGTTTTTGGTGTTTTATTTGGCGTGCGGAGTTTTGGCCGGGCTCGCGCATTCACTGATGCTGCCCGACAGCCAGGATGCCCTGATCGGGGCGAGCGGCGCCGTGTCGGGCGTCATTTCGGCGTATCTGATGATGCACCCGCGGGTCGGCGTGTGGGTGCTGGCGCTCAAATTCATCCCGCTGCGGATCACGGCCGCGTGGGCGCTCGGGGCGTGGATTGCCTTTCAGATCGTCATGGTCGCGCTGCCACAAGCCGGTCCGACAGCGTGGTGGGCCCACATCGGAGGGCTGATCGCCGGGGCGCTGCTCATACTGGTTATGCGGCGGCCGGGTGTGCCGCTGTTCCAACGCTAGCAGCGCGCGATGACGGGTCATCAAAAAACACCGTTAATCTTCGCTGCCGCGACGCGCGCGCCAATTGACTTAGGCTAGGCCCGACCCTAGCTTCCGCCTTCGCAGTTGCGAGAACCGCCCTGGATTTTGCTGGTTTCGGCCGGGGGTCTAGCGCACGCTCCGGTTCGCCGCGCTGCAACAACACCGCAGGCGCCCTGTGAAGGGCGACGCCAAAAAGCAGATTGGGAGCGCCAGGCCACTGGCGGTAGGCATGAAGATCGTTGTGCCGGTCAAACGGGTCGTCGACTACAACGTCAAAATTCGCGTCAAACCGGATGGCTCGGGGATCGACCTCGCCAACGTCAAGATGTCGATGAATCCGTTCGACGAAATTGCCGTCGAAGAAGCCGTGCGGCTGAAGGAAAAGGGCGGCGCAACGGAAGTCATTGTAGTGTCGATCGGCCCTGCGAAGGCGCAGGAAACGATTCGCACCGCACTCGCCATTGGCGCCGATCGCGGAATTCTGATTGAGACCGCCGACGGCGTGCCGGTCGAGCCGCTGGCCGTTGCGAAGCTGCTCAAGGCGATCGTTGACGCTGAAAAGCCCGATCTGGTCATTCTCGGCAAGCAGGCGATCGATGATGATTGCAATCAGACCGGTCAGATGCTCGCGGCCCTCCTCGGCTGGGCGCAGGGCACGTTTGCATCCAAGGTTGTGCCGGACGCGGGCTCGGTGTCGGTGACGCGCGAAGTTGATGGCGGATTGGAAACAATCAAGCTGAAGCTGCCAGCCGTCGTGACGACTGATCTGCGCTTGAATGAGCCGCGTTATCCGTCATTGCCCAACATTATGAAGGCTAAGAAGAAGCCGCTCGAGGTCAAGAAGCCTGAAGATTTTGGCGTCGATATCGCGCCGCGTCTCAAGGTCCTCAAGACCTCCGAGCCTGCGACCCGCAAAGCCGGCATCAAGGTCGGCAGCGTGGCCGAGCTGGTGCAGAAACTCAAAACAGAAGCCGGAGTGCTTTGATGTCCGTTCTCCTTCTCGCCGAGCACTCGAATGCGTCGTTGTCGCCATCAACCGGTAAAGCGCTCAGCGCTGCCAAAGCGCTCGGTGGCGATATCCATATTCTCGTTGCTGGCTCCAACTGCGCGGCTGCTGCCGAGGCTGCGGCGAAACTTGCAGGCGTCGCAAAGGTGCTGGTCGCGGACGCCCCCCACCTCGGTCACGGCCTGGCGGAAGAAGTGGCTGCCGTCATCCTGGCGATGGCTGGCAACTACACGGCGATCGTTGCTCCCGCGACCGCGTCGGGCAAAAATATTCTGCCGCGCGTCGCAGCGTCGCTCGACGTCATGCAGATCTCTGACATCACCAAGGTGATCTCCGCCGATACCTTCGAGCGGCCAATTTATGCCGGCAACGCCATCCAGACTGTGCAGTCGGCTGAGCCCAAGAAAGTCATCACCATTCGCACGGCGGCGTTTCCAGCAGCACCCGAAGGCGGCTCGGCAGTGATCGAGAACGTTGCTGCTCCTGCGGCCGCCGGGTCGTCCACGTTTCAGAGCGCTGAATTGACAAA
>JANMOL010000303.1:0-2367 GCA_031369245.1 Hyphomicrobium sp.
TTCGTAGCAGATGAAGGACACAAGCCGGTATAGCCGCGTAACCCCGTCCCCGCCCCTTCAAACCGAAGAACCGTAGGTTGGGCTAGATCCGGCCCGAGTCGTCCGAGCGGCGCAGCGCGTAGCTCGCACCACAACCAACACCAGTAGCGGCGCATAGCCCGCACCACAACGAACACCTGTAGGGCGCCAATAGCCCCGGCGCTGCGCTCTGGTCGCGTATTGCGCCGATCGCGAACGCCGTTGCCACGATGACGTTTTTTGTGGTGCGGCAGACGCATGCCCCCACCTCCTCCTGCCCATTGCAGCGATGCGGTTCCGGCCGCAGGCCGCACGCGAAGCGGATCGCTTCGCGTGGCGCGTTGGAAGAACGCGCGAACCGCATCGCTGCCATGGGCAGGACACTGGGCCAGGATGACGATGGGGCACCCCCTCCCCCCTCAATTCCCGCCAACATGCAAAAAATGCAGCACAATGAAACCTTCCGTTTACCCTTGTCGGGCACTCTCAGCCTCGTTGCGTAAGCGGATGGTCGCTGTGTGTCCGATCCTGGATCACAGTGGGGATTGTTGTCCCAAAGCCGGCCGAGTGTCAGTTCAGTTGAGTTCGCGTGATCATGTCCAAGCGTGTTTTGATCGTCGATGACGATCCAGCCCAGCGTCGCATTCTCGAAGAGACCATCAAGCGGTTCGGCTTCGAAACCAAGACCTGCGGGTCCGGCGATCAGGCACTCCAGATCCTCGAAAGCGAAAACCACGGCGACATCTCGCTGGTGCTGCTCGATCTCGTCATGCCCGGCATCGATGGCATGGCCGTGCTCGAGCGCCTCGGCAACAAGCCCGGTATGCCGCCGGTCATCGTGCAAACCGGCCACGGCTCGATTGAAACCGCGATCACCGCCATGCGCGCCGGTGCCGTCGATTTCGTCGTCAAGCCAGCGTCGCCTGAACGGCTCGATGTCTCGATCAAGAGCGCGCTCAAGATTGAAGCGCTGGCCGGCGAAATCAATCGCATCAAGAAAAAAGTCGAAGGCACGCTGACGTTCAACGATCTCGTCATGCGCGGCGACGCCATGACCCGCGTCATCACGCTTGGCAAGCGCGCCGCCGCCTCCAACATCCCGGTGCTGATCGAAGGCGAAAGCGGCGTCGGCAAGGAACTGATCGCCCGCGCCATCCAAGGCGAGAGCGAGCGCGTCGGCCGTCCGTTCATCACCGTCAATTGCGGTGCGATCCCGGAAAACCTGGTGGAATCAATCCTGTTCGGGCACGAAAAGGGCGCATTCACCGGTGCCATTGATAAACGCATCGGCAAATTCCAGGAAGCCGACGGCGGCACGCTGTTCCTCGATGAAGTCGGCGAACTGCCGCTCGAAGCGCAAGTGAAATTGCTGCGCGCACTGCAGGAAGGCGAGATTGATCCGGTCGGCTCCAAGAAGCCGGTCAAGGTCAACTTCCGTCTGATCTCAGCGACCAACCGCGATATGATCCAGCAGGTCAAAGACGGCAAGTTCCGTGAAGATCTGTACTATCGCTTGAACGTCTTCCCGATCTTCGTGCCGCCGCTGCGCGAGCGCATCGACGATGTGCCCGAGCTCGCCCGCCACTTCGCCGCGCGCTTTGCGGCCGAAGAAGGCAAGCGCGTCGCCTCGTTCAGCGATAACGCCATGCGCCTGATGCAGGCCTACACCTGGCCCGGCAACGTCCGGCAGCTCGAGAACGCGGTCTTCCGCGCCGTCGTGCTCGCCGATGGACCCGAGCTGACGGTTGCCGAATTCCCGCAGATCGCCACCCACGTCGACGGCTTTGATGCGGAAATTCCAGCTGCACCCAGCGTCCTGCAAAAGCCCGGCGCCTACACCGGACCAGCTTTGCTCGGTGCTGAAAATACCGTGCCGCTGACCATCGAACTGCGCGCGCCCGGCAATGGCAGCTCGCTCGGCATCCCGGCCATGGCCGAAGACGGTGAGATCCGTTCGCTCGAAGCCATGGAAGCCGACATGATCCGCTTGGCGCTCGGACGCTATCGCGGCCACATGACGGAAGTCGCCAAGCGGCTGAATATCGGCCGCTCGACGCTCTATCGCAAAATGCAGGAGTACGGCCTCGAGCCGCGCCCGAATTGATCAGAATTGAGACCTGACCGCTTGCCAGCGATGGCCAGCGGCCGGCGATCATGCGCACGCGGGTCTGGTGGGACGGCCGTGTTGCGAACAAGAGACCGCCGTCCCACCACCAAATCCTCCGGCAAATACTCCGGCAAATCCCCCAGCAAATGCCTAAGCGCCGCTGCTGGCACATTTTTCCGTCGCGGCTGCTCCTTGGCTGTTGCGGACGTCTGAGAGCGATGCCCTTCGCGCTCAACGCGGCC
>JANMOL010000339.1:0-17614 GCA_031369245.1 Hyphomicrobium sp.
CGCGCGCCGGCCATCGACGTTTCGTTTGACATCAACGATCCATCAGTTAGATCGCGTCGGCTTGCAAGCCGTGCCCATCATTCTGCTCATAACCTTCTTAATCGGCAGCATTATCGCTCAGCAAGGCTTCTTCCATTTCCGCAAGTTTGGCGCCGACGATTACGTCGTCGACATGGTCGGCATCCTCGTGTTGCGCGAAATCGGGGTACTCATCGTCGCCATAATGGTCGCAGGCAGGTCGGGCAGTTCCTACACCGCCGAACTCGGGTCGATGAAAATGCGCGAGGAAATCGATGCACTCTGCACGATGGGATTTGATCCGGTCGAAGTTCTCATCCTTCCCCGCGTCATCGCCCTCGTGATCGCGCTACCCATTCTTGCATTTCTTGGGTCAATGTCGGCCCTCTATGGCGGCGAGCTCGTGGCATGGCTGTATGGCGGCATGAGCCCCGATATCTTTGTCACGCGGCTCAGAGAAGCGATCTCAATCACCCACTTCAAGGTCGGGATGATCAAGGCCCCGTTTATGGCTTTGGTCATTGGCATCGTCGCGTGCGCCGAGGGCCTCAAGGTTGCTGGCAGCGCAGCGTCGCTTGGACTCAGAACTACCGCATCCGTCGTCACCGCAATTTTTCTAGTCATCGTCCTCGACGGACTTTTCGCAATTTTCTTTGCGTCGATCGGGATGTAGTGGCATGATCGCAGATCTCAAAGAGCCAATCATTCGCGCACATGATCTGGTTGTCGGTTTTGGCAACCGGATCGTCCTTGACCATATTTCGCTCGATGTTCGGCACGGGGAAATTCTTGGCCTTGTCGGTGGATCGGGCAGCGGCAAATCAGTGTTGCTGCGTACTATCATCGGCCTGCTTCCAAAGCGCTCGGGCTCTATTGAGGTTTTCGGCAAAAATCTCGACCGGCAGGACGATGGTCAACAGTATGAAATGCGAAAACGCTGGGGCGTTCTCTTTCAGCACGGCGCATTGTTCTCATCGCTCACCGTCCTTCAGAATGTGCAGTTCGCGATGCGCGAATTCCTGCACCTGCCTGACCACATGCTCGACGAGATCGCTGCAACGAAGCTTGCGATGGTGGGAATACCCCGCAAAGATGTCGATAAATTCCCGTCCGAACTCTCCGGCGGCATGACCAAACGCGTGGCCTTTGCCCGCGCTCTCGCATTGGACCCCGAAATCGTGTTTCTCGACGAGCCGACGTCCGGGCTCGACCCAATCTCAGCCGGCGATTTTGACGTTCTGATCCGAACTCTCCAGAAAACGCTCGGCCTGACCGTTTTCATGGTCACGCATGATCTCAGCAGCCTGCACGTCGTTTGCGATCGCGTCGCGGTCTTGGCAGACGGAAAAATCGTTGCGGATGGTCCCATGTCCGCGATGCTTCACAGCGAGCATCCCTGGGTCAAATCGTATTTTCGCGGACAGCGGGGCCGAATGCTCGAACCCCAACCCTCACAAATACCAGCTTGAGGACCGGCCATGGAAGTGCGCGCACGCTTTACGCTCATCGGAGCCTTCACACTTGCGGCCATCGCCGCAGCGTTCGGTTTCGTCTATTGGCTCAATCATGCCGGTGGACTGACAAAGCTCGCACTCTATCAGGCCCGATTCGAAACCACAGTCTCAGGGCTGTTGAAGGGTTCAGCCGTTCTGTTCAACGGGATCCGAGTCGGTGAAGTCGTCGAGCTTCGATTGTCCCCAGAGAATCCGAAGCAAGTGACCGCTGTGCTGGCTGTAGACCTGCAAACACCGGTTCGCTCAGACACGAAAGTCAGCGTCGACTTTCAAGGATTGATGGGATCGCCCGTCATATCGTTACGAGGCGGAGCGGCGTCGGCGCCACCGGCAACGTCGCTCAACAAACAACCGCCCATACTATCGGCCGACCCTGATGCCGGTCAAAGCATGGCGGACTCAGCCCGCGGTGTTTTGCGTAACATCGATGCTGTCGTAACCGGCAACACCGAGCCGCTGCGCACTCTCATTGCGAACTTAAATACGTTTTCGGGCGCACTAGCCCGCAACACAGATCGTGTGGATGGCATTTTATCGGGTCTAGAACGGATGACAGGCGGCAGCACTCAGAAAGCAGCGGCTCATGTCTTCGACCTCGTGGCACCGCATGATTTCGAGCCATTGCCGAAAATCCCCCAGGGGCAACTATTGATCCCAGAGCCAGATATCATCGGCAAGCTCTTCAATGATGAAATCCAGGTCCGCACAGCATCGGGTGCAGCCGCTGCTGCATATGAGGCAAAGTGGCCAGATACACTATCGCGCGTGCTGCAATCGCGGGTCGTTCAAAGCTTCGAAAATGCCAAGTACCTGAATGTAATCGGGCGTCAGCCCGAAGGCCTTGTCGTCAACTATCAACTTTTTATCGATCTCCGCCGGTTCCAGGTGTCGACCGCTCCAAACCCGGTCGCCAACATAAGCTTCTCAGCAAAGATTGTCGGCGAGAATGGGCAAATAGTCGGTGCTCGAATTTTTGAAGTTGCCGTGCCCGCATCCGTCGCCGACGAAGCCAGCGTTGCCGCATCACTCAATGTCGCTTTCGGCAAGGCCGTAACTGAGCTTGTCATTTGGACGTGCAACACGATTTGATGTCAATGCTTGAGGCAATATCGACTTCAGCCCGCGCAAATTCATTTTTGACGAGCGGCGCACCTCTAGCCTTGAAGACGAACAGCGAGACGAACAAATGCCAGCGTCCGTTTTTGCCCAAACACAGCGGGACTTGATCTCTCTACAGACGCCGCTTGTGCCCGAGTGCACGGAGTTTTGACCAGTCCAGAACTGGCACTCATTCATGGATGGGGACCGTCCTGGTGATGGTCAAAACGTCAGCCGCGCCGCGCAGCCGTGATCGCTGCAACGTCGATTTTTCTCATGCCCATCATGGCCTCAAAAGCCCGTTTCGCTTCGTCGCCGCCGGCGGCGATTGCCTCGGTCAACACCCGTGGGGTGATCTGCCAGGAGAGCCCCCACCGGTCCCTGCACCAGCCGCACGCGCTCTCTTGCCCGCCATTGCCGACGATCGCGTTCCAATAGCGGTCGGTCTCTTCCTGGTCCTCAGTCGCGATCTGGAACGAGAAGGCCTCGTCATGCTTGAACGCCGGTCCGCCATTGAGGCCCAGGCAGGCGACGCCGGCGACCGTGAACTCCACGGTCAGCACATCGCCTTTTTTGCCGGATGGATAATCGCTTGGCGCGCGGTGAACGGCTAAGACGGCGCTGTCTGGAAACGTCGCAGCGTAAAAATGTGCAGCAGCCTCGGCATCCTTGTTGTACCACAGGCAGATCGTGTTCTTGGCCATGACTGTCCTTGCACGTTCGCGCACTCACCCTTGAACTTTACCGCACTATCGTGAACTTTATACATTCTCATCTAACACGGTGCGCGGCTGAAACATGACGACGTTGGCGATCAAAAACATTATAATTATGAGCATGACGATTGCCGCAGGATTGCGATCGCCCGATGAACATTCTCGTTCTGCAGCACGTCGCCGTTGAGCATCCCGGAATTTTCCGCGAGTTTTTCGCACGCGACGGCCTTCACTGGACCGCCGTCGAACTCGACGAAGGACAAGCCATCCCCGTTACGTCGGGCTTCGATCTTATGCTCGTTATGGGTGGTCCGCAGGACGTTTGGCAGGAGCGCGAACATCCCTGGCTGCGTGATGAAATCGCCGCCATCCGCAATTTCGTCGTCGTTCAGCAAAAGCCATTTCTCGGTATTTGTCTTGGTCATCAGCTGCTCGCCGCCGCGATCGGCGGGCGCGTTGCGCCAGCGGTCACGTCCGAAGTCGGCATAATGACGATTGAAAAGACCGAAGCGGGACGGTGCGATCCCGTGCTGCGCGGATTGCCCGATCCGCTGACGGTTCTGCAATGGCACGGCGCTGAAGTGGCAAGCCTGCCGGATACTGCAACCGTGCTCGCGCGTTCTGACGCCTGCGCCATTCAGGCCTTCCGCTATGACCGCCATGCCTATGGTCTGCAATGTCATATCGAAGTCACCAGCGAAACGGTCGCCGATTGGGCAGCAATCCCAATTTACAAATCATCACTCGATGCAGCACTCGGCCAAGGGGCCGCAGATCAACTAGCAATACAGGCCAGCGCGCTGCAGCCGGCTTTCAATCGCGACGCGCGCACGCTCTATGACAATCTGAAAGCCGTCGTTCGAAGCGCCGCGCGCCCGAGCTGACTGACGCTGAACGGGCTCTCACCAAACGTACTATGGCGCGCACGGTTGCCCGTCTTCCGCTTGGATTTATCCAGGTTCTCATTAGCCCCCCCGACTGAGCCTCAAACGTGTTTATTCTGATGAATTACTTTTGACTTGCAGGAATATACGAGGCAGATTATTGCCGTCGCCGAGCGGCGCGAAGGCACACGAACAGCGCCAGCCAGCGGCCCAATGATCGGGCCGGGAGTGGTTCTGTCCCAGCCTGCACGCCGCGGCGGTGTCGGCAATCGTGATCTTGTAGACCAGCGAAAGGGAGCGCGCATTCATGTCGAAGCCTTGGCGTTATTCAGCACTCGCAGACCGGCACCGGGCGCTTGGATCGAAGCTCGAAGACTGGAGCGGAATGGGCACGACCTGGAGCTACGACAGCGATCTGGCTGACGGCCACGAAGCCATCCGCACCAAGGCCGGGCTGATGGATGTCTCCGGCTTGAAGAAGCTGCACGTCACCGGCCCGCACGCCTCCGCCATCGTCAGTATGGCAACCACGCGCGACGTCACCAAAATCTATCCCGGCAAGTCGGCCTATGCCTGCATGTTGAACGATCAGGGCAAATTCGTTGATGATTGCGTGCTCTATCGCACCGGCCCGAATGCCTGGCTGTTCGTGCACGGCTCTGGCGCCGGACACGAGCAGCTGACCCGGTATGCCCACGGCCGCAACGTCGCGGTCACGTTCGACGACGACCTGCACGATCTGTCACTCCAGGGCCCGCTGGCCGTTGAGTATTTGTCAAAGCACGTGCCCGGCATTCGCGATCTCAAGTATTTCCATCACATGCAGACGACGTTGTTTGGTGCGCCCGTGATGATCTCGCGCACCGGATATACCGGCGAGCGTGGCTACGAAATTTTCTGCAAATACGAAAATGCCGCGCTGATTTGGGATACGATCCTGAGCGAAGGCAAATCCATGGGCATCATCCCCTGCGCCTTCACCGTGCTCGATTGGCTGCGGGTTGAAAGCTATCTGCTGTTCTACCCCTACGACAACTCGCAAATGTACCCATTCGATAACGAAGGCCCGGGCGACACACTCTGGGAACTCGGCCTCGATTTCACGGTCTCGCCCGGCAAGACCGGCTTTCGCGGCGCCGAGGAGCACTATCGCCTCAAGGGCAAAGAGCGCTTCAAGATCTACGGCTTGCTGATCGATGGCAAAACGGTTCCAGACGGCGGTGACGAAGTCTTTATGAACGGTCAGAAAGTTGGCCTGGTCACCTGCGCGATGCATTCACGCCTGACCAACCGCACGATGGCCATCGCACGCTTAAGTGTTGCAGCAGCGGTCGAAGGCACCAAGCTCGAGGTGCGCGGCAAATCAGTGCAGGCCGGTGCCAAGGCGCATCCGCTCACCTTCGATGATCCGAAGAAATTAAAGCGCACGGCTGTGGGGTAAGCATTGCATGGGCCGCTGGGTGCGAATGTGCCCAGCGGTTTTTTTGGTCGAGGGTATCGGTAGATCATGCTGATCACGGGCATCAAAAGCCGGCCGGTCTACGACACGCTGGTGCCATTTCCGGCTGGTGCCTTGCACCTCATCGCCGGTCAAGGCAGCGGCGCGCGCGCCATGCTGAGGCTGCTGGGTGACATGCCCAGTCAACTCCAGCTCACCCAGATTCTATATTCGACTGAGAGCTTCAGTGGCGTCAACATGCTGGCCCGCCTTGAAGCGAGCGGCGCATCAGGGCTGCAGAGTTTTGCCGCGAATGCCGATCTTGTGCGCGGCCTGCAAGGCGTTCTTAAAAAGGCGCGCATGGGCACCCGCCTTTATGTTGCAGGCTCGGAGAGTTTCATTGGCTCGGTGATGCAGGTGGCTTCAGCCTTCAATATGAACGCCGACGAAGTGCTGCGCGAACACTGCGGAACGTATGTCCGCCGCGTGTTTTGCGTCCACTGCAACACATTCAATGAGAACGTCACGATGCGCGTCTCAAAATGCGCGGGTTGCGGCATTGAACTTGTCGTACGCGATCACTATTCGCGGCGGCTGGCTGCCTTCATGGGCGTCAAGGCCGACGCTGAAGTGCCTGGCGAATTGCCCCCTGCTGAGATGCTCGACACATGAAGCTGCAAGATGGAACCATGACCGTCCGCGTCACCGGGGCCGAATTGGTGACACCCGACATCATGCTGTACACGCTTGCAGATGCAGACGGCGCGCCCTTGATGCCGTTTTCAGGTGGCAGCCATGTGGTTGTGCTCATTCCTGACGATGGCAAGGTCTACCGCAATCCTTACTCGCTGATGAGTTCGCCATTCGACACCTCGACTTATCAGATCGCAGTGCGCCGTGAGTCAAAGGGCCGTGGCGGATCCCGGCGGATGCATGATCATGTCAAGCCCGGCGACACGTTGCGCATCACGCCGCCGATCAACCGTTTCGAGCTCGATAAGAGCGCTTTGAAACATGTTCTGATTGCGGGCGGCGTCGGCATTACGCCGATGCTGGCGCAGATTGAAGAACTGCGTGTGGCGACGACGCCATTCGAGCTTCACTATTCCTATCGAGGCACAGAACATGGAGCCTTGACGCGCACCCTTAAAGCGCGCGCAGGCGGAAGCATCGTGCTGGCCGATACGGCGAGCGGTGAGCGGCTCAACTTCGACGCCATGCTAGAGTGGCAGCCGCTCGGAACGCACGTCTATGTTTGCGGCCCCAAGGCCATGGTGACGAGCGTGCTCGAGGCTGCACGGCGGCTGGGCTGGCCCGAGAGTCATATTCATTTTGAGGAATTCGTCGAGCAGACGGTCGGGATCGCCTTCTCGGCAACACTCAAGCGCAGCGGCGTAACCGTCGATGTGCCGCCGGAACTGAGCTTGCTGGAGGCCGCCGAGCAGGCCGGCGTCGACGTGCCGTATCTATGCCGTGGCGGCGCCTGCGGGCATTGCGAAACGGATGTGCTCGAACTCGATGGCGAGATCTTGCACGCCGACGTTTGGCTTGATGAGGCCGTCAAGTCCGCCAACACCAAAATGATGCCGTGTATCTCGCGGGCGAAATGCACCAAGCTGGTGCTGGACATGTAGGAGCGCCGTAATGGACCTCGCCTTTTCGCAATCGACGTTCCGCAACGATTTCACATTCCGCAATTCCCGTGCGAGCATTGATCGCTTCCCGTTTCCATTCCCGGCCGACGAATACATGTACTCGGTCAATCTTGAGCCGCACGTTGAAACCGGAACGGGCGTTTTGCAGCATCAGTTCGATATCGACGAACACTACGTATCCGAAATGCGAGAGCGCGCCGTGGCGCTAGACGAGATGCCCGGCGTGCACTACGCCTCGCTGCCGCACATGATGCAGGCCCAGTGGGACCTACTCGACTTAATCATGACCGCCTACGCTCGCGACTATCCAGAACATTTCCAGCTGCAAACAGACGGCGCCCAGTGGACGTGGACCAACAAGCCGATGAACATCAAGGATACGTTTACGTTTGGCGACCCCAAGACATTGCCCTCTGAGCCGGCTGAATATATTACGCGGCAGGCGCAGGGCGAGTGGGTGCTTCTGGAAGAGCGTGATGGAACGCTAATCTGGGGCGTCGGCATGGTAACGGAGCGGGCGGATTATTCGCTGCGCTTCAATCTCGGCATGACGTGGAAAGAATTTCACGGCCCCGTTCCACTCGCTCACGAAATGGGGATCTTTGAACGCGCATTAAAGTTCTTACTGCGGCTTCGCATCGGCCATCCGGTCCGGCGCCTCAACTGGACGCTGACGGTACGCGCGCGTCTCGAAACATCCGCCGAGACCTTGCACAAGTGGGCGCCCGACCGCATGATTGTCACCAAGGAGAATGCCGGCGACCTCGTCCATTTGCGCGTAGAATTGCAGCCGTTGCACCGCTTGCCGCGCTCGAACGACATTGTGTTTCCTATTCGCACGTACCTGATCAGCCTCAATGATTTGGTCACTAATCCGGAATGGGCGCGACGTGCCCATCGCGTCTTCCGTGACATGCATCCCGATCTGGCCGACTACAAAGGCTTTGCACGCTACCGCCAGGCCGTCGTCGATTTCTTGGCCGCCTACGACGATGGATTGCCAACGCCGAAGGGTCTCAAAATTCAATAGGTGTACGGCACGTTCACTGTGTGTTGACGAGACTGTCTGCAACACGTGTGAACGGCCCCATCATTCGCGTTTTCAACTCGCTGGACAGGCCGGTGCGGTCGATCGCCATGCCCATGCAGTTGAGCCAGGCATCGCGCGCTTCGGGCGTAATTTCAACGTGGGCATGCATGGCGCGCACATTGGAATGGCCGTGGTGTTCGAGATAAAGGTTTGGGCCGCCGAAAAATCCCGACAAGAAGAAGAATTGCTCAATGCGGGCGTGTGCGATGCCGTGTCCGCGCAGATGCAGGACGCGCAGAGGTTCGCCCTGGGGCTCCGTTTCGACAATGTCATAGAAGGTTTCGACCAGCTGGCTGATACCAGCTTCGCCGCCCGCCAAGTCGTAAAGAAGGGTCCGGTGGTCCAATGGTTATACCTTCGCGCCCGTTCTGACCTGTGCGCCTATGAGGGCTCACATTTTGACCCGCTTCTTCTCGGGATCATAGAATGGGAAGCGCACGACTGACGCTTTCAGGCGCTTCTGGTGGCCATCCAGGCGGCCGATTTCAACCTCCAAACCGATGTCCGCGTGCATGCTCTCAACGCGCGCCAGCGCCAAACACTTTTGCAACAGCGGCGAGCGCGTCGCGCTGGTGACGATACCGATTTGCGCGCGCCCGATGAACACAGGATCGCCGTGGGATGCCAACTCGTTGCCCGCCAGTTCGAGCCCGACAAGCTTGCGCATCGGATGGGCGCGCCGCGTTTCGATCGCGGCCTTGCCGATGTAATCCTCTGTCTTTTTGCTGGGCACCGTGAAGCCAATGCCCGCCTCAAGCGGGTCTGTGGTGGAATCGAAATCTTGTCCGCCAAACACCAGCCCGGCCTCGATGCGCACCATGTCGAGCGCTGAAAAGCCGAACGGCGATAGGCCGTGCGGTTCGCCAGCCTTCATGATCGCATCCCAGACCGCGGGCGCTTCGCTTGGATGGCAGAACACCTCGTAGCCGAGTTCGCCGGTATAGCCCGTGCGCGACAACACGATGGGAATGCCGTCATAGCCGCCGATGCGCCCGACCGTGAACCGGAACAGGCCGAGTTCATCGAGTGACGGCCGCCCGGGCGCCGTCCAAACGATCTCGCGCAGAATATCGCGCGACTTCGGCCCTTGCACCGCGACGTTGTGAATTTGATCACTGGCCGTTTTCAAATTCACCGTGGCCGGCGACTGAGCGGCCTTTTCCTTGATCCACAACAGGCTCGCATCGTCGCCGCCGATCCAGCGGAAATTAGTCTCCGACATGCGGAACAGCGTGCCATCATCGATCATACCGCCATGCTCATAGCACAGCGGCGTATAGAAAATTTGCCCAACGGCCAGCTTGCGGATGTCGCGCGTGAACAGGCCTTGCAGGAAACTCTCGGCATCCGGTCCGACAATTTCCAGTTTGCGCAACGGGCTGAGATCCATGATCACAGCCCGTTCGCGGCAGGCCCAATATTCATCGATCGGGCCGTTCTTGGAAAAGCACGTCGGCAGCCAATAGCCGCGATATTCGGCGAACGATCGCGTCAGCGCCGACGTTCTGGGATGAAAACCGCTTTCGCGTGTCAACTGCACGGGCGAGTCTGGCGTCATGCGATATCCAATGGCTCGTTTGAAGGTCGCGTCTTTGGGATAGACGCGCACTTGGATTTCAGACAGAGACCAGCCATTCGCTGGATCGATATCATCGGGGCATGATGATGCCCCGCACACCAGATCGGTCAACGCCCGCATCATCACGTAGTCGCCAGCCCGCGACCAGGGCTCGTCGAACCAGATGTTGTTATGGGCGTCGACATTGGTGTTGTAGAAAAAGTTGATTGCTGGCCAGCCGCGATGGCTGCCAACGGCAAACGGTGCGAATGCGGCGTTGAAGTTTTCAGAGCAGCTTGCGTGCCCAAAATAGCCCATGTCTTCGTAGGTGCGGCGGGTGCAGGCCAGCCCGAAGGTATCATGCCGCCCGACGGTATCCTGCACAACCTCGACCAGGGCGTTTTGATCGCGGTCGAAGAACTTCGAGAACAGGCCGGGCTTGGGATACGCCAGGCCGGTCATCGTCCGCGTCGTGGTCGAGTCGATCCCCAGCACGCGGCCGCCATCAAGGGCCTTGCGGTGAAACGCGATAAAATCAGAGCACTGCCTCCCAGCCAGATCGATGATCTGGATATATTCGCCGTCATGCACCTCAAAAGAAATCGCGCTGGCGATGTTGATGCGCAGATCAAGGCGCGGCTCAGCCAGTGGTTCTGGCAAGCGTGGCTGGCCCGGCAAGGACGGACGGGCGCGATGAATGAAGACCAGGACATCGCTCGGCGGCGTCTGATCCCAGACCAGCATCGCTGGCGCGGGCGCAGCGATAATAATGGTGACAGCACGGGCGGCGACGGCCGTGTGGGTTTCACCCGCGGGCGCATCGCGGCCAAACAGTCCTGCGGCCGTCACGCGAGCGATATCAAATCCGCGCCGGAACAGTCCGAACCGGACGCGCGCTGCATCTTCGCGCTCGCTTTCAAGGATGGTTTGAATCCCGACAGGCTTTAACTTGCCCGCGAGACCGATCGCTGGGAGATCGCCGCGCCCATCGCTGCCAAACGCCATGACCTCGACAGGCTGATCGCCCTCAAGCAGCGCAATTTCGATTTTGTCACCGTCTTCAAGCGCGAACACGCCACAGCCGCCGCCTTTGACGATCGTGCGCTCGACGCCCGGCTCAAGCGATGCCACGCCCGGTGTTACGTTTCTTGGCCTCAACGGCGATGTGGCCAGCGTCGCGCTCATGGCTTCAATCCTCAATTCCAAACGGCCCGGCAGGTCGAGGACAATGTGCCGGGCTCAGCCCGCAGAACCCTCAGCGTCATCCAACCTTACTGGCCAATGTGCTCGCCCCCTCGTTGGCAAGAAAAGCTTCAAGTGAGTCGTCCATCGCATGCATCCACGTGGTGTGGTGCGTTGGCGCAACCGTGCCAGTCAAAGTCGAAGGATACGATTTGTCACGATAGGTCAGAATGCCTTCGGCCTTGTGGTGCTCCCACTCCTTGAACAACTTGGCGCACATATCGACGTCCAAGCGCGGATAGTCGGTCGGCTCGATCAGATCGCGGACATACTCGGTCTGAAAGTCGATGGCTTCGAACGGATCAGCCAGGTTTTCTTCAAGACCAATCCACTTGACCATATCGGCGGCCTGCGCATCCAGCGACGGCAGCTTGATGCGGCCAAGCACAACATCGCGCGCGTACCACGCCTGCGCATCGAACATGTTGAACGTGTAATACTGATCCTGCATGCCGATGTAGGCCATCTTGGAGTTACCCCACAAGAATATGCCCTTGTAGAGGTTCGGCGGATACAGCCGGTTGCGCGTCTTGAGCCGCAGTGAATCCTCGATGAACGGGAAGTGGTGCAGATACCCGGTGCACAGAATGATGGCATCGACGTCCTTGGTGGTGCCATCCTTGAAGTACGCCGTTTTGCCTTCGACTTTCATCAGCAGCGGAACTTCCGTGAAGCTCGCGGGCCAGGCAAAACCCATGGGCTTGGTGCGCCAGCTGAAGGTGATCGATTTGGCGCCGTACTTGTGACACTGGGTGCCGATGTCTTCAGCCGAATAGCTCGATCCGACCAGCAACACATCTTTGCCTTTGAACTCATCGGCCGCCCGGAAATCATGGGCGTGCAAAACGCGTCCGAGGAATTTATTGACGCCTGGAAATTCCGGCACGTTCGGCGTCGAGAAATGCCCGCACGCGACGATCACGTGGTCGAAGTCGGAGGTCACAACCTGATCGGTAATGAGATCCTTGACCGTGACAGAAAACGTCTCTGTTTCGTCGCTATAGGACACCCAGCGCACGGCATGATTGAGCTTGATATAGTGGGTAATCCCGCTCTTCTCGATACGGCCCTTGATGTAGTCGTGCAAAACCGCACGCGGCGGATAGGACGGAATAGGCCGGCCGAAGTGTTCCTCAAAGGAGTAGTCAGCGAACTCCAAGCACTCCTTGGGGCCATTAGACCAAAGATAGCGGTACATGCTGCCATGCACCGGTTCGCCGAACTCATCGAGCCCGGTGCGCCACGTGTAATTCCACAGTCCGCCGTAGTCGCTCTGCTTTTCGTAACACACCACCTCTGGAATATCGGCGCCCTTCTTGCGCGCGCTTTCAAAGGCCCGAAGCGCGGCAAGGCCGCTTGGCCCAGCTCCGATGATGGCGACGCGACCCGTCATTGATTTTCTCCCAGGAATGGACGTTGGCGTGGACGGCTAAGCTTGTGATGGAATGCCTGACGAGCGATCGATAAGGTTACTCCGGCCAGCAGCCGGGCGATGTCGGCGCGCCGTCATCGTACTTGGCGAGCCAATCGACCGTTGTCTGACGAAAGCGCGTCAGACCTTTGTAATCACCAATCGGCTGCGGCAGGGTATCGAGTACGCGATGCAGGCGGCGGCCCCACTTCGGCACAGTCGCCAATTCCTGCATCTTGATCATGTAGGCGCGGATCGAAAACACGATGGCGTTCGATCGCGGCAGCCGCCACAGGCCTTGCAATTCAACGCGCAGATGGACTTTATCGCCGACGTTCTCCGGCGTCACCGTCGTCCTGTCGACGCCCCACGTGTGATACGTCTCCGGGCTGGTATCGAGACGCGGATTGATCGTCATCGTCCAATTGAGACGGCGAACCGGGCGGCCTTGCTGCAGGTTCAAGAGAAACTTGAGCGCCCGGTCGAACACGCCGCGCTCATGCGCCAGCGGCACCGGCGCGTGCCACTCCATGAAGTTCATGCCAACATCGAAGTCGAGCGACCAATCGGCCTGCGACGTGACGATACCAGAATCCATCCACAGATTGCCGTCACGCTGATCGAGCAGGCAGAAGTCGCCCTGACACTGACGGGTAATGAATTCCATAGGGCGGTAGGGCAGCGTCGAAACATCACCGAAAATAAACCTCTGGTCGATGTTCATCGGGCGATTGATCCAGTGCCACTGGTCGCCGTCGCGCTCGAGCGTGAAGTGCTCGGGATAGTCGTGGGCCATGCTGGTCATCAGCAATTCGACTAGGTCCCACTCGGCTGTGATCATATGCGGCAGCGACTGGCAGCGCAGCGGATCGTCCTTCAGCACCAGCGCGCGATCGGCCATGTCGGACAGATAGTGTTCGTCAATGTCGATCAGAAATTCGTAGGCTGAACCTTTCGGGCCCGGCACATGCGGCTCAATGTTGACGACGTACATGTACTTGTCTTCATGGAACGGAAACGGAAAACGCTGGATCGCGTCCGGACTGTTCGAAAACGTGAAGTCGTCACGGTATGTCTCTTTTTTGAACATCAAACCCATGTCACGCTCCGTTTCACTTTTTCTGGTTCGATCCTGCGCGACTGGCTGTCTACAAGTCCAGCGTTACACGCGCGCCGTCCAAGCGCGACACGCACACCATAATTTTTTTGCCCGAGGCTTTTTCGTCGTCCGACAGGAAGTGGTCGTTGTGCTGGATCGTGCCGTCGGCTGCGAGAACGACGGTCTCGCACTGGCCGCACGCGCCGCCGCGGCAAAGATACGGCGCATCCACGCCGGCGGCCTCAACGGCTTCAAGGATACTTTGATGCTGGCCCACGGCAATCGTTTTGCCGCTGCGCGACAGTTCAACCGTGAATGGCTTGCCGCCGGGCGGCGCCAAAAAGCGCTCGGAATGCACGTTCTCGTCCGGCCACCCGGCCTCGCGCGCCGCACGCAGCACCCACTCGATCATGCCGCCAGGACCGCACACGTAGAGGTGTGTTCCCAACGGCTGGCCATTCAACAGCCGGTCGAGCGGCAAGGCCTGCTTCTGATCATCGAAGTACGTATGCACCCGGTGGCCAAACGCGCTGCGCAAGGCCTTCCAATAGGCCGCCAGCCCTTCGGAACGCATGCAGTAGTGCAGTTCGAAGGGAATTTCTTCGCGCGACAACTGCGTGGTCATGGCCATAAACGGCGTAATGCCGATGCCGCCCGCGATCAGGATGTGACGGCGGCCGCGACGGTCGATTGGAAACAGATTGACCGGTTGACTGATACTGAGTTCGGTGCCCGCGCGCACGTGATCGTGCATAAAAACCGACCCGCCGCGCGAGTCCTTGGTGCGCAAAACGCTGATCTGGTAGTGCGTGCCGTCAAACGGCGAACTCATCAGCGAATACGGATTGCGTCGCAGATGATCGCCGTCATGCATCGAGACGACGGTATGGGCGCCCGATGAGAACTCTGGCAGCGACCCGCCCACAGCCGGTACGAAGGTAAACCTCTTGATGTCAGTCGCAACAACGGTCACGTCGGCAACGCGCACCCGGATATCTGTCGAAACCGTCATTTGAACAGCTCTTCCGTGGGCGGGATTTCACCGGGCACCTCGGCGTCGATACAGACACCTTGGAAGGCCCCGAGCCGGCGTGAATAGTGGTCGCGCACGAGCAGGTTCAGTCCGCAATGCCCGCACACCACCGGATTGGTCGTGACGTTTTCGGTAAAACCTTTGCAGTGCACGCACTGCACACGGCGATGCGCTGAACCGCGGTGCTCGGTGATCACCGAATGATGGTCGATGCCGTGCTCGATGGCTGTCTGCAACACGCTGCCGATGAACGGCTCGGGTCCCGTCGCGTAAAGCCTCGTGCCCATGGTCGCGGTATCGAGCGTGCCTTTGAGACGGAACATCGCGGTCTCGAGTGTTGGCAGTACCCAGAGCACGTCTGGCTTCAGGTTTCGCAGCTTGTCTTCGTAGTGTTTTCCAGCTGACCCGGCGGGGCAATACAGCAAGGTCGAGCGCTCGAAAAAGCCAGCCGGCGTGGTGGCTGCCATCTGGAGCACGGCCGCTGCACCCTCGCCCTCGGCCGCAATCAAATTGTGCCGGGCTTTGATATCCGGAGTGAGGCCGGGATAAACCGGCCTGCTCTTGATCCCCGGTCTCAGCATCATCGGCCCTCAAGAGGTAAATCAGGAACGATTGGTCGGTTCAGACATTCAGCGCCAGCGTTTCCTCGCAGGCAAAGATTATTCGCTTGAGTATTTTCTGGCAAGGCCCTCAAGAAAACAATTCAAAGCAGAAAATGTCAAATCGTCTGCCCGTCCATTTACGCGCCAGATATGCGCCGGTTGCGCGCCAGATGCGTCACGAAAAAGGGCCGGACCTTTTTGAGGTTCGGCCCTTTTGGGTTCGCAATTGCACGTCGCGGCTTATCCCGGGCGGCGCGCTAGGCGGGCAGCTGGAAGAACCAGTTCGACAGCAGCACCACGGCAAGACCGGCAACGAGCGTCAGGTACGGCAGGATGCCAGCCTTGCGCGTTCCCATGTCGTTGGCTGACAGGTTGAGGTCTTCCAGCATGTGCGCTGGAAACTGACCCTTGTCCTGCACGTAGTGCCGGAACAGGAACACAGGAATGATCAGCGCCGACGCAAACAGCCCGGCCCATAGAGCCATCGGGTTCCAAACCTTGGCACCGGCCCCCATGAACATCGCGTTGACGAACGCAAACAGGGTTCCGAGTGCCAGCAGGAAGGTCGGCGCTTTATAGGGCCGCTCGATGTGGCCGTTGTCGATGCGATGAATCCAACCGGCGTTGAGGTTGAGGAAGTTGAAGATGATGTAGCCGACGTTCGACACGGCGAGGATGAAGAAGAAACTCGTCGCATCGGCGCAGGCGATCGCCAAAATGCAAAGATTGACGGTCAAGTCGGTCCACATCGCGCGTGTCGGCGCGCCATGCTCGTTGACGTGGCTCAGGTAGCGCGGCAGCCAGCCATCGAGCGACCCTTGATAGAGCGTGCGCGAAGATCCAGCCATAGCCGTCATGATCGACAACAGCAGCGCCAGGATCATCAGCATGACCATAATGGTCGTGACGAAGCCCGCGCCGCCGACCATTTTGCCCATGGCCTCGGCGACGCCCGAACCATCGACGATGGGCGTTGCCAGCATGCCCTCGAGCCCGAGCACGCCTTGGAACGTAAACGGCACCAGCGTATAGAGCAGCAAGCACAGAAGCCCAGAGTAGAAGATCGCTTTGAAGGTATCGGTTTTGGGATCACGGAACTCGCGCGTGTAGCAAACGGCTGTTTCGAAGCCATACGTCGACCAGGCCGCTATGAACATGCCGCCGAGGATGAGCGTCCAGCCCGGGATATTCCATTCGCCCGGTGCCGGTGCGTAAGCCGCCGCCAGCGGCACCACCGGCGAGTAGTTGGACCAATCGATCTGTCCGGTCACAATCGGTACGATCCCGACAATCAGCATCGGAATGATGACCAGCAGGCCAATGTACTTTTGCACATTGGCGGTGCCCAGAATGCCGCGATGCTGAACGGCAAACACCAACAGCATCAGCGCCGCGCCGATCCAGAACGCCGAGTTGAACGAGAATGACACCGGACCAAGCGTACCAGAGTAGGCCGTCCAGTTGCGCATCGACGGCGTGAGCGCCGCAATACCGTCCGCCGGCAGCAGCACGGCCAGGGCATCCTGCGCCGTTTTGCCAGCATTAGCGCTCAGCCATTCCGCGACCCGCGGACTGTCGGCTGCGAGCGACCCGGCATTGACTTTGACCCAATCCATTACGACCGCTGAATCCGCCGCCGGTATCGGTGCCAGAGCATTGAGAATATAAGCGGCAGCGATCGAGCATCCGAGCGATAAAACCGGTGTCCAAGCGATCCAGTTGCACCACACCGAGAGCGGCGCAATGATCTTGGAATAGCGCACCCACGCGGCCGCTCCGTAGATTGAAGCGCCGCCCGACTTGTTGGGAAACAAGCCCGCGATCTCGGCGTAGGTAAACGACTGGATCATGCCCATGAGCATCGACACGGTCCAAACCAGGAATGCCACCTTGCCCGTCGTGCCGGCAATGCCGCCAATTGAAAACAGCACGAGCGCGGGCACGCCGCTGGCGACCCAAAAAGCCCCGCGCCAATCAATCGACCGCTGCAACGAATTGCCAGAAACGCCTGCGCGCCCGTCTGGATAAGTGGTGGCCATGGATAAACCCCTCCGGTCCGGCACCAATCATGCGCGATCCCCAGGGCGGTATGCCAGCCACCTTTTGAGCAGCCCGCCACGCACCCCAATCCGCACTGGGCGCATGTGACGCAGGCGATGACCGGATGTCAAAATGTTTTCTTCACACGAAACAAAAGATGCACTCGTTAGTGCCTGAAGGGCTACGCTTCGAGGCCGCCGGTCGGCTCGAACGGCT
>JANMOL010000357.1:0-1597 GCA_031369245.1 Hyphomicrobium sp.
GGCGGGCGAGAAAAAGCGCCTCGCCAAGGCGATCGACAACGCCCAGGGCGATCTTGCAAAAATGGACGCTAAGCTCACCAACCCGAGCTTCTTGGAGCGCGCCAAGGAAGAGGCGATTGTCGAAGCCAGGGAGCGCAAAGCCGAGCTCGAAGCCGAGATCAAGCGCTTCTCGGCCGCTCTCGGCCGGCTGGCCGACGTGTAGGGTGCAATCGCTTCGACCACTGCACTGGGGCGAAGCGTATTGCACCGTACTGCGTTCGCGCCCGATGGGCGCAATACGCGCCCCGGGTGCAGAGCGGGGCTCTTGCGCCCTACACGCGTTTAAGCGGCTGGGGACGTTGCGTTTGCCTACTGCACGGCGCTGGTGCGCGCGTCGAATAGCTGCTGCACGCCCTGTTTTGCCGTCGTCAAAAATTTCACGCGCAACTCGCGCAGCTTCCAGCCAATGCCAGTCAACTCAAGTTTGCCGAGAAAAATCCGGTTCTCGTCGTACTTGTCGGCCATGTCGACTTCAAACGTGGTCAGGCCGGTGAACTCGGCGCGCTTGACGCGGGCCCAGGCGCGCTTCATGCGCTCGAATACCGGCGCTTTGACATCGTCTGGATCGCCGGCGACATAGCCGCGATAGGCTTTGCGGATGGCAAACAACTGCGGCAGCCCCTCGGGCGTGAGGTAGCCATCAATCGCGCGGTTGACGGCGCCTTGGCCCCAATAGGCTTTGAAGCGCTGCCACAGGCCAAGCTTGGCGCCCGGTTGCGCTTCGGCATCAGGCAGATTGAGCGCGATACGGCCGATCGCCGGTTTGAGCGTGGTGCGCACCGACGGCCAGTCAATCGCCCGCTCGAGGTAGGCTGAATCGCCACTGCGAACGGCTTCGCGGATCGACCACGCCGTCACAAACGGCGAGCCGATGTAGGCCGTGATCGCAAAAATGATCAGGGCTGCTTTGGCAAGAAGACGGGTCATGCGCAGGGGATCCTCAACGTCGGGGAATGCGCTCATTTTCTGCTCTATTAGAGCCATTCAATTCTGGCCAACATCTGTCATCGGCGCGGCGGCGCGGATGTCATTTCCGCAATGTGCAAGAAACAGACGTGCGCTTGCAGCCGCAATACGAGGCGCGTTGGAGCCTAGGGCGACGGGGCCGGCGTGCTGGACGTCGTTGGCTCTGGTGCCGTCGTGACCGCGCAAATGGCTTTGAGATCGCGCCAGCTGGCCTCATCGAGCGCCGGTGTTGCGGGGTAGCGGCCCTGGCGGCGGACCAGTTCGGCGCGCTCGGCGGTCGGCGGGTGGGTGCGCAGCAGATCAAACTGCTTCATCGCTTTGCCGAAGCCGTCCTCGTTTTCGATTTTTTCAACCCGCTTGAAAAATTCACCGAGCCCTTGCACCGATATCCCGGCGCCCTTGAGCAGCCGCAGCGCTTGCAAATCGGCTTCGTGCTCAGCCACCCGCGTGTAACCGAGTTGCGCGAGCAGCAGTCCCACATTGGCCAGCGTGCCGCCCGCTCCGCCCATCATCAATTCAACGGCGGCTGCCAATCCGATGGCGCGGATGATGCCTGTTTCCGGGTGCAGCTCGATGCCGTGACCCATTTCAT
>JANMOL010000403.1:0-2675 GCA_031369245.1 Hyphomicrobium sp.
TTGTAGGCGGTCAGCGGCGAACAACCGCCAACCCACAGCCCGGAAAAAAGCAGTGCCGCTCCGGTGAGCAGCCACAGCGTTATCGACGGCATCAAGCGAGCATCCTTGCGTGTGATCATGAGCGTGAAACCTGCCCGGGCCATGTTGGCGGGAGCAACAGCCACGAGCCCAGCACCACGAATGCTGCCAGACTATGCAGCGCGGCAAACGTCCACCACGGAGCATCGAAAAAAATAACCGGCTGCAGCCAGTGTTGCGTAAACGATTCTGCGTAGCCCGTCTGGCCCGCACGCTGCCGCAAAAACTGTTCAAGCTCCGTCAGCGGACAGAGTTGCCCGAGACCGGTCTGCACGGCGATGAAAACGATCAGCGCCAAATGCGCGGCACGAAACTGGAAATGATGCACCCAACGATGCCCGGCAAGGCCACCCGCGATGATGGCCGCCTGTCCGAACACTACGAATGCGGCGATGGCAACGTGCACGCACAGTACCGCATCGGCGAAATGGCCCATGGCACCGCTCGAGTCAAAATCCAGCAAGCGTCCCCCTCCCCCTGCCGCCGCGCTTGGCCAGCAGGTTCGATATTGAAGTTACGGGACGTGTGCGGGATTGTTTCAGGTTCGCCCAGCAACCGGCAGGTAAATTCAGCGCATTGCCGGCCACCGTTTAGCGAACCGTTCGATCTCACAGCCCAGGGACTGCCGCCCCACCGCCAGCCACCGCGCTACCTTGCCTTGCACGAAACGCATAGCTAGGATGCTGCAATGCGGTATGGGCTTCGACATGGCCATCGCAAGGGGAGGCACGCCTGATGGATTGGGACAAGCTGCGGATTTTCCACGCCGCCGCTGAAGCGGGCAGCTTCACCCACGCCGGCGAACTGCTGCACATGAGCCAGTCGGCCGTCAGCCGCCAAATTTCGTCGCTCGAAGCCGATCTCAAGGTCACGCTGTTTCACCGCCACGCCCGCGGCCTGATGCTGACCGAGCAGGGCGAACTGCTGAACGGCACCGTCACCGAAGTCTTTGCCAAGCTTCAGACGGTGGAAACCCTGCTCTCTGACACAACCAGCAAGCCATCCGGCGAGCTGCGCGTCACCGCCCCGATCGGCTTTGGCACGGTCTGGATCACCCAGCGGCTGCGCGAATTCATGGAACTCTACCCCGATATTCAGGTCGAGCTGATCCTCAACGACGAGCAGGTCGATATCGGCATGCGGGCTGCCGACGTCGCCATCTGGACGCGCGAACCGTTGCAGGCCGACCTCATTCGCCGCCCGCTGTTTTCGAGCCGGGTCCGGGCATTTGCTTCCGCACAATACGTCCGCCGCCACGGCGCGCCGCAATCGCTGGCCGACCTCGATAAGCACCGCATCGTGGCCTATAGCGGCCTGCCGGCCCAACACCTCGATGCCATGACCTGGATCGAGACCGTCGGCCGCGATGGCCTGGGGCCGCGCGAGGCCGCCCTGCGGGTCAATAGCGTCGTCGCCATCAAATACGCCATCCGGGCCGGTATCGGCATCGGCATGATGCCGGATTACATGACCGACGAAGAGACCGACCTGGTGCCCGTTCTGCCGGACATCGAGCAACCCATGCTCAACATGATCTTTGCCTACCCGGAAGAGCTCAAAATCTCAAAAAAGGTCCAGCTGCTGCGCGATTTCCTTGTTTCCAAAAGCCGGACGCCAAAATAATCCGGCTGTCACTCCGCTATGAAATCGAGGGCTGATCCAGCGCCAACTTTAAGCGTATAAGCGACCATGAGGTAGCCATCCGTTGGTAGTTATTGCCACCACCGGCGGATGTTTGCATCTGGAACGACCGTTCCTCCCCCTTGGCCGGGCTGAGTAATCAGCCCGGTCTTTTCCGTTTAACTCGCTCAGGGCGCGCCAGCCGCGACCACGGGGGGTTTGCGCAAACCGGTCCGCACCGCTATTTAGCTCAGCAGCAATCCTAAAACGCGCTGCAAAGGCCCTCCGGACATGGCAAAGACGCTCTACGACAAGATTTTTGACGATCACATCGTGGACCAAGCGGCCGACGGCACATGCCTGCTCTACATCGACCGTCATCTGGTCCACGAAGTGACCAGCCCGCAGGCCTTCGAAGGCTTGCGCCTGTCGGGCCGCAAGGTCCGCGCGCCGGAAAAAACTTTGGCGGTGGTCGATCATAACGTGCCGACCACCGACCGCACCAAGGGCATCGCCGACGATCAAAGCCGGATCCAAGTCGAGACACTGGCCAAAAACGCCAAAGATTTTGGCGTTGAGTATTTTCATGAGCGCGACAAACGCCAGGGCATCGTCCACGTCGTCGGGCCCGAGCAGGGCTTTACGCTGCCCGGCACCACGATTGTCTGCGGCGACAGCCATACCTCGACCCATGGCGCGTTCGGGGCCTTAGCGCACGGCATCGGCACGTCCGAGGTCGAGCACGTGCTCGCCACGCAAACGCTGATCCAGAACAAAGCAAAAAATATGCGCGTGACGGTTGACGGCGCGTGCCCCAAAGGCGTCGGCGCCAAGGACATCATCCTCGCCATCATCGGCGAAATCGGCACCGCCGGCGGCACCGGCTCGGTCATTGAGTTTGCCGGCGAAGCCATCCGCGACCTCTCCATGGAGGGCCGCATGACCATCTGCAACATGACCATCGAGGGCGGTGCCCG
>JANMOL010000428.1:0-5617 GCA_031369245.1 Hyphomicrobium sp.
GCCCGCGCGACGCCGGCCAGCGTGCCGCTGCCGGGATCAACACCGGCAGGCGCAACACCGGCTGGCGCACTACCGGCTGGCGTAACACCCGCCCCGTAGCGCCGAACAGCTTCGCGACCGACACGGGCCGGAGTGCCGGACGCATGCAATTTTGTCCGTCTGACTCCAATGTTGACGACGCGCGGCCTTGCCTCCGCTGCCAAACACAGCTACCTCGCTTGGCCGATGAAACTTTATAAATCCTTCGCAACAGTCGGCGGCCTGACGCTGCTGAGCCGGGTGTTCGGCTTTATGCGCGACATTCTGATTGCGGCAACGCTCGGCTCGGGCTGGGTGGCGGACGCGTTCGTCGTGGCCTTTCGATTTCCGAACCTGTTCCGCCGGTTGTTTGGTGAAGGCGCGTTCAACTCGGCCTTCATCCCGATCTTTGCCAAGAAGATCGAGGGCGAAGGCCAGGAGGCGGCCCGCACGTTTGCGGAAGACGCGCTCGCCGGACTGTTTTTTGTCCTACTCATCCTGACCATCGTCGCTGAACTGACGATGCCATTTTTGATGTACGGGCTGGCCCCGGGCTTCGATGCGCAGCCGGAAAAATTCGATCTCGCCGTGCTGCTGACGCGCATCACAATGCCTTATCTGCTGTGCATGTCGCTTGTCGCGCTGATGTCAGGCGCATTAAATTCCGTTGGCCGGTTTGCCGAGAGTTCATCCGTTTCCATCGTGCTCAACGGCGCGATGATGGCGGCGACGCTGATCTCGCTGTGGCTTGGATATCGTGCCGGAGCTGAAGCTGGCATCATTCAGGCGTGGGGGGTGTTTGTTGCGGGTTTTCTGCAACTCGCTCTGCTGGCGTGGGGCATGCGGCGGGCAGGCCTTTCCCTCAAATTGCGATGGCCGCGCTGGACGGATGATCTTCGCCGCCTGTGGCAGCTCGGCATTCCCGGCATCATCTCGGGCGGCGTCACCCAGATCAACATTGCGATCGGAACGGTGATCGCCTCGATGCAGGCCGGTGCCGTCTCGCATCTCTATTATGCTGACCGGCTGTATGAGCTGCCGCTGGCGATTGTCGGGATCGCGGTCGGCGTGGTGCTGCTGCCCGACGTGTCGCGTCAGTTGCGTGCTGGCAACATGGCGGGCGTAATGGACAGCCAGAACCGCAGCCTGGAGTTTGCAATGATGCTGACGATCCCGGCAGCCGTGGCGCTGGCGGTGATGCCGGTTGAAATTGTGCGCGTGTTGTTTGAACGTGGTGCGTTCAAGCCAGAGGACACGGCATCAACGGCCGCCGTACTCGCGATTTTTGCGCTCGGGTTGCCAGCGTTTGTTCTGATCAAGGTTTTTTCGCCGGTGTACTTCGCGCGCGAGGATACCAAGACGCCGATGCGCTTCGCCACGATCAGCCTGACCGTCAACACGGTCGGCTCGATCGTGTTGTTTTTTGCCTTTAGACACTGGGGGATGATGCCGCAGCTTGGCATAGCGGTCGCAACCTCGCTCGGCGGCTGGCTGAATGCTTGGCTATTGTGGTCGACACTCAAACAGCGCGGACATTTCATCGCTGACGCGCGGCTGACGCGGAACCTGCCGCTTATCGGCTTGGCAAGCGTCGCTATGGCTGGCGCACTCGTCGCGGCCTCCCGGATGTTTGCGCCCTACCTGCAACCCGAACGCGGCTTTGCCATAGAAGCGCTGGCGCTCGCGGGCCTTGTAGCCCTGGGACTTGGGGTGTTTGGCGGCATCGTGCTCGCGACCGGCGTGATGACGCCCGCGCAATTGGGCCGCTTCACGCGCCGCAGCTAGTGGCGAAAGCGGTTACCACTTGCCTCGCCCGCCCGTGCACGCGATAACCCGCGCCGCACGCACCCCTCACTGAGATCAGATCCATGAAGATTACGCCGCGCGTCTTTTCAGGCATGCAACCGACGGGTACTTTGCACCTCGGCAATTATCTCGGCGCGATGGTCAACTGGATCAAAATGCAGGAGACGCACGAGTGTATTTACTGCGTGGTCGATTTGCATGCGATCACGGTCTGGCAGGATCCAGCTGAACTCAAGAATTCCATTCGGCAGGTGACTGCGGCCTATATTGCTGCTGGTCTTGATCCCAAGCGCAGTATTTTGTTTAACCAGTCGCAGGTCGCAGCCCACGCCGAACTGGCCTGGATCTTCAATTGCGTGGCGCGGCTCGGCTGGCTGAACCGCATGACCCAGTTCAAGGAGAAGGCTGGCAAGGATCGTGAACAGGCGTCGGTCGGGCTCTATGCCTATCCCAACCTGATGGCCGCTGATATTCTTGCTTATCGCGCAACGCACGTGCCGGTCGGCGAAGATCAAAAACAGCACTTGGAGCTGGCACGTGATATCGCGCAGAAGTTCAATAACGATTTCAAAAAAGAGATCATTGCAGCGGGCTTTGAGGATGGCATTTTCTTCCCCCAGCCGGAGCCTGTGATCACCGGACCCGCAACGCGCGTCATGAGCCTGCGCGATGGCACCAGGAAAATGTCGAAATCCGAGCCGTCGGACCTATCCCGCATCAACCTGATGGATGACACCGACACCATCGCCGACAAGATCAAGCGCGCCAAGACGGATGCAGATCCGCTGCCCAGCACGATCGAGGAGCTGGCCAAGCGGCCCGAGATCGACAATTTGACCGGGATTTATGCGGCCTTGGAGGGCACAACGAAAGAAGCTGCACTGGCCATGCTGCTGTCGACATCGGGTGAAGGGCCACTCTTGTTCACCGGCTTCAAGCGTAACCTGACAGATGTTGCTGTTGCGAAGCTTGGGCCGATCCGGTCTGAAATTGTGCGTCTGATGGCCGAACCGGCCGAAATCGACCGGGTGCTGGCCGACGGGGCTGCACGGGCCCGCGCCATGGCCCGGCCCGTGATGGACCACGTCAAGGATATTGTTGGCTTCATCCGGTCGTGAGTTTCGTGCTTCGGTGATTGCGGGCTCGCGCGATGAATGGCAGCATGTGCCAATGAAGCCGCGCCGTTCCTTTGAAGCTGGCCACCGCCGAAAGTTCCTGCTCGTCGTTGATGACAGCCAGGAAGTCGAGTGCGCCCTCTATTACGCCGCGAGCCGCGTGCAGCGCTCGTCGGGCTCAATCGTTATGCTCTATGTCATCGAGCCGGGAGAATACCAGCATTGGGTCGGCGTGCGCCAGATCCAGCTCGAAGAAGAGACCACCAAAGCAAAGGCACTGTTCCGGTTGTTCCGGCGCAAGCTGCACCTCGCGGGCTTCGACGACATCGAGGTTGAGGATGTGGTGCGCGAGGGCAAGACGGCCGAGGAGATCGTAAAACTCATCGTTGAGGACGAGGACATCGCGATTTTGGTGCTCGGTGCGTCGTCTGACGCGAACGGCCCAGGGCCGCTGGTTTCGTCGCTTGCGGTTGGGCACGCCAGCGGCGGTTTCCGCGTGCCAGTGACCGTTGTCCCGGGAGACTTGTCGCTTGAGGACATCAAGTCGCTTGCATAAAGGGCAGGCCAGCCCAGATGGCCATCGACAGATGCGTCCCGGCTTCCTATATTAGAACAGTTCTAACGCTGCGGCGCGACAGCGTGCTGTCATCGCCGGCGGCCAAACCTGCGCCCCAGACCGAGGGCGACCCAGAAAGGGATGTCATGTTCATCCAGACTGAAGCAACGCCGAACCCGTCGACGCTCAAATTCATCCCCGGCAAGTCGGTGCTCGCCGACGGCACGGCCGATTTTCGCAACCGGACGGAGGCGACGACGTCGCCGCTCGCCACGCGCTTGTTTGATATCTCCGGCGTCAACGGGGTGTTTCTCGGCTCGGATTTCATTTCCGTGACCAAGGGCGAGATCGAGTGGCAACACCTGAAGCCAATGGTACTTGGTGCGATCATGGAACACTACGTGTCGGGGCAGCCGGTGTCCGGCGGCGAGGGCGCGAATGATTCGACCGAAGGGTCTTACGATCCTGCCGACGAAGGCACCGTCGCGACGATCAAAGAGCTGCTGGAAACACGCGTTCGCCCAGCCGTTGCGCAAGATGGCGGCGATATCACTTTCTCCGGTTTCCGTGAGGGAGTTGTATATCTGCATATGCGCGGCGCCTGCGCGGGCTGCCCAAGTTCGACAGCCACGTTGCGCAACGGCATTGAAAATCTGCTGAAGCATTTTTGCCCAGACGTTCAAGCCGTCCAAGCGGTCTAATCGTCGAGACAGAGATCACGCCACCAACCCCGCTGCGGCGGGGTTCTTTTTGAGCTCGTTAGGTATTGAGGACCATGATGGCTGAGCCTGTGCATTCCACCGCCCTCGATCAGATTTTCAATAGTGCGCGCACGCACAACGCGTGGCAGCAGCGCGACGTGCCCGACGCGTTGCTGCATCGCCTGATCGATTTGACCAAGATGGGCCCAACGAGTGTCAATTGTTCCCCGGCTCGCATTGTGTTTCTCAAATCGGCGGACGCCAAAGCGCGCTTGAAGCCGCATTTGATGGACGGCAATGTGGATAAGACGATGCAGGCCCCGGCTGTTGCCATTATTGGCACCGATCATCATTTTTATGATCATCTGCCAAAGCTCTACCCGCATACCGATGCCAAAAGCTGGTTCGTTGGTAACAAGGAATTCGCCGACGTCTCGGCTGTTCGAAATGGCACGCTGCAAGGCGGGTATTTCATCATGGCGGCCCGTGCGCTGGGCCTCGATTGCGGGCCCATGTCAGGCTTCAATAACGCCGGGGTCGATGCCGAGTTCTTCGCCGGAACTGAAATTAAGTCGAATTTCCTGTGCAATTTGGGCTATGGCGACCCTATTGGGTTGCACCCGCGTTCACCACGATTTGCCTTCGACGAAATGGCCCGGATCATTTAGAACCAAAGCCGAATGAATATTTTGGCTTTCGATACCTGCTTTGATGCGTGCTCTGTGGCGGCCGGCCGCGGGTTGCGTTCGCTGACCCCAGTGATCGCCACGGCATTCGAGCCAATGGCAACCGGCCACATCGAGCGGCTTATGCCGATGATTGAAAGTGTTATGGCAAACGCCGGTCTGCTCTTTTCCAGCGTTGATCGGATAGCTGTGACGACAGGACCCGGAACGTTTACCGGCACGCGCATTGCCGTTTCTGCGGCCCGTGCCTTAGCGCTTGCAACGGGTGCACCCATTGTCAGCCTTTCGAGCCTGGCGCTGATGGCGATGAACCCGGCGGTGCCTGCCGGCAAGGGGCGCACGATCACCATGGCAACGGATGCCCGGCGCGGCGAAGTCTATATGCAGCGGTTTGACCGGCATTCCTTGAAGCCCATCGCGGCACCGGCTGTTGTTGCCATCGCCGATGCAGCGAGAGCCCTCGGGGCTGGTCCACACGTGATTGCGGGTTCAGGTGCGGTGCTCCTGGCTGCGGCAGCGCGGGCCCAGGGCGTTGAGGCCGATGCTATCCTTCCTGAAATTCTGCCCGATGCACTCGACATGCTGTTTGTGGCCGCAGAGTTACCCATCACGATGACCGTAACGCCGCTGTACCTGCGAGCGCCCGACGCAAAGCCACCGGCTGCCAGTCTGGTTGCGAGGGCTGGCGCGTGATGTCCAATGTTACACCGCTGCGCAATATCAAGCACGTCAGTT
>JANMOL010000473.1:0-2487 GCA_031369245.1 Hyphomicrobium sp.
CGACTTCTGAATGAGGTCGCCGATGTAGACGATGTTGTCGTTCTTCAAGCAATTGGCCGAGCGCACCGACAGTTCGAGTTCGTCGACCTTCTTGAGCAGGGCGGCGTTGAACGCCAGCTCCGGGTGACGCTGCTCTTCCTGTGCCTTCTTCGGCTCTTCGAAGTTGATGAAGACCGCCAGCTGATCCTGCAGAATGCGGGCTGCCAGCGCGACAGCATCTTCGGCGCGAACCGAACCGTCGGTTTCAACGGTCATCGTCAGCTTGTCATAGTCGAGGATCTGGCCTTCGCGGGTGTTCTCAACCTTGTAGGACACCTTCTTGACCGGCGAGTACAGGCAATCGACCGGGATCAAGCCGATGGCGGCATCTTCCGGCCGGTTGCGCTCGGAGGCAACGTAGCCCTTGCCCATATCGGCGGTGAATTCCATGCGGATCGACGCGCCCTGGTCGAGATGGCAAATGACGTGCTCAGGGTTGAGCACTTCGACATCCGACGAACCTTCGATATCGCCAGCCTTGACCGGGCCCGCGCCTTCTTTTTTCAGCACCATGCGCTTGACGCCATCCGAATGGATGCGGAGCGCGATTTCCTTGATGTTAAGAATGATGTTGGTCACATCTTCGCGCACGCCCGAGACCGACGAGAACTCATGCAGCACGCCGTCGATTTGCACGGTCTTGATAGCGGCACCTTGCAGCGACGACAGCAGCACGCGGCGCAGCGCGTTGCCAAGCGTCATGCCAAAGCCGCGCTCCAGCGGCTCGGCGACGACGGTTGCAATACGGGTGCGGTCGCGGCCCGGCTGGATGTCGAGCTTCGACGGCTTAATCAGGTCTTGCCAGTTCTTCTGGAGAACGTTCACCACGGGGGGCCTCATCTCGGATTGGGCGCTTGGCCAGGGGGAGCCAGCGCAGGGCCTAAGGACAACGCGAAAGACAACAGCGCCGCGAAACGGTTCGCGGCGCGCACAGCGTTGTTAGACGCGGCGGCGCTTGCGCGGCCGGCAGCCATTGTGCGGGATCGGCGTCACATCGCGGATTGACGTGATCTGCATGCCAACGGCCTGTAATGCGCGCAGTGCCGATTCACGGCCCGAACCCGGACCCGTGACTTCGACTTCGAGCACCTTCATGCCGTGATCCATGGCTTTCTTGGCGGCGTCTTCGGCCGCGACCTGCGCGGCGTACGGCGTCGACTTGCGCGAGCCTTTAAAGCCCTTCGTGCCCGACGACGACCAGGCGATCGTATTGCCCTGCGCGTCGGTGATCGTGATCATCGTGTTGTTGAACGACGCGTTAACGTGCGCGACGCCCGACGTGATGTTTTTCTTCTCGCGCTTTTTGACTTTGCCGGCGCGTGCGGCAGTTGCTTCCTTGGCCATTTCTCTCGTGCTCCTAAGCCCGCGTGCGGACTGTCAACCAACGTCGCACGCCTGCAACAGGCGCACGAAAAATTTCATTGCAGCGGCTACTTGGCCGCCTTCTTCTTGCCGGCGATCGCGACGGCCTTGCCCTTGCGAGTGCGGGCATTGGTGTGCGTGCGCTGGCCGCGGACCGGCAGACCCTTGCGGTGACGCAGACCGCGATAGCAGCCAAGGTCCATCAGACGCTTGATGTTCATTTGCACTTCGCGGCGCAAGTCGCCCTCGACCGTGTAGTCGCGGTCGATGGCTTCGCGGATCTGCAGGACTTCGGCGTCCGTCAACTGATTGACGCGGCGTTCGGCCGGGATGCCGACCTTGGTGCAGATCGCCTGCGCGAACTTCGGGCCGATGCCGTGGATATATTGCAGCGCGATGACGGTGCGCTTTGCCGTTGGGATATTGACGCCTGCGATACGGGCCACGTTGGTCTCCTACCGTAATCTTTTCGAATGTGTTTCGTCTCAGCCGTTGATCTCTTTGCCGGAGCGACCCCGTCCCGGCGGCACGTCGCAGCCGCCCGCGGGTCAATCAGGTTAAAGAGCAAAAAAACGCGATAATCTCGTACCCAAACCTGCGGTCAGGTTCGGATCGAGATCCATCGTCGTTCAAAAAAGCCCGTTTGTGTAACGCGGCACGCGTCCTCCGTCAATCTCGCCGTTCATACGTTAAGCCACCTGAAACTTGGCTAAAACCTCGTCGATTTGCCGGGTCACGGCGGCGATCGGGGCCATGCCATCGACCGTCTTCAGCAGCCCGTGCGCGTAATAGTAACCAACCAGCGGCGCGGTTTCGCGGTAGTAGGCCATGAGCCGGGTCTTTAAGGCCTCGGCGTTGTCATCGGCGCGAACGGTGCCGCCCGCCGCCAGGGTGTCCTGAGCCCGCTTTTCGATGCGCGAGGCCAGGATCTGGTCGTCCACCTTGAGTTCAATGACGGCATCGAGCTTGCGGCCCTTGGACACCAACAGCGCATCGAGGGCGGAGGCCTGCGGCAATGTGCGCGGGAAGCCGTCGAGAATAAATCCGCCAGCACAGTCTTTGGTGGCAATGCGCTCGGCAATGATG
>JANMOL010000478.1:0-5403 GCA_031369245.1 Hyphomicrobium sp.
GTGAGGGTCACCTTGTCCTTGGCCTTCGCCGCCGTCACTTTGCTCGACAGCCTGAACGCAAACCCCTGCTTCTGCAGCAGGCGCTGGAAGGCCTTCGCCATATCGAGATCCATGCCGGGCAGGATGCGGTCGAGGTATTCGACGACTACGACCTCCGATCCGAGCCGCCGCCAGACCGATCCCATTTCGAGGCCGATCACGCCCGCGCCGATGACCAGCAGCTTCTTGGGCACCTTTGCGAGCGTCAAGGCGCCGGTCGACGACACTACCTGCTGCTCGTCGATCTCGATGCCGGGCAGCCGCGCGACATCCGAGCCTGTCGCGATGACGATGGCTCCGGTTTCGAGGACCTGGGTTTCGCCACCGCTGATCGCCACTGCGACTTGGCCCGCCGATTTGATCTGCGCGGTGCCGTGGAACGCATCGACTTTGTTCTTCTTCAGAAGGTAGGCGACGCCTTCGACGTTGCCTTTGACGCCCTCGGCCTTAAAGGCCTGCATTTTGGCAAGGTCAAGCTTTGGCGATACGGCTATTCCCATGGCAGCGAAGCCATGGGACGCTTCGTCAAAGGCATCTGAGGCATGCAGCAGAGCTTTGGACGGGATGCAACCGACGTTGAGGCAGGTGCCGCCGTGGGTGGCGCGCTTTTCGACGACGGCGACTTTGAGCCCAAGCTGGCTGGCGCGGATGGCACAGACATAGCCGCCCGGGCCGGTGCCGATAACGATCAGATCATAAGGTCCGGGCATTCCGCTCACAGCTCCAGAATAAAGCGCTGCGGGTCTTCGAGGCATTCCTTGACGCGGACGAGGAAGGTCACGGCTTCCTTGCCGTCGACGACGCGATGATCGTAGGACAGCGCCAAATACATCATCGGCCGGATGACGATTTGACCGGCGCGCACCACGGCGCGCTCTTCGATGCGGTGCATGCCGAGAATGCCGGACTGCGGGGCGTTCAAAATCGGTGTCGACATCATCGAGCCATAGACGCCGCCGTTGGAAATCGTAAATGTGCCGCCCTGCATATCCTCGATTGAGAGTTTGCCGTCGCGGGCCTTGCGGCCGTAGTCGGAAATTTTCTGCTCGATTTCGGCAAGGCTCAGGCGATCGGCATCGCGCACCACCGGTACGACCAGGCCCTTCTCGGTGCCGACGGCGACGCCGATGTGATAATAATTTTTGTAGACGATATCTTCGCCGTCGATCTCGGCGTTGACTGGGGGAATATCGCGCAAGGCCTGGATGCAGGCTTTGACGAACAGGCCCATGAAGCCGAGCTTCACGCCGTGGCGCTTTTCAAAGATGTCCTTGTATTGCGCGCGCAAGGCCATGACCGCGCTCATGTCGACGTCGTTAAACGTCGTCAGCATGGCGGCGGTGTTTTGAGCGTCCTTCAAGCGCCGCGCAATGGTCTGGCGCAGGCGGCTCATGCGAATGCGCTCTTCGCGGCTGGCGTCGTTGGCGGCGGCTGGAAGGCGGATATCTTTCATGGCAGCCGGCATCGGCGCTGCGGGCTGAACGATGACAGCCTGTAGGGCTGCGGGCGGCGCGCTCGGGGCGGATGGCGCGAGAGGCGGCGGGGTGGCGGCGGGTTGCGGCGCGGACACGTCGCTTTTCAAAATCTGGCCGCGACGGCCGGAACCTGCAACATCACCGGGCTCTAGTCCGGCTTCAGCCAGCACTTTGCGGGCGGCCGGACTTGGCGGCATGGCTGGACTTGGCGGCACGGCGGGCACCGCGACGGGTGCTGGCGCCGGCTGCGGCAGCACCGGTGCGGCGGCTTTGGGCGCGACCGGCGCAGGGAGTACCGGGGCTGAGACAGCGGCCGGTTTCGATGCCGGAGAGGCACCCTCTTTGAGCGCTGCCAGGATCGCGCCAACCGCAACCGTGGTGCCGGCCATGACCAGGATATCGCCCATCACACCGGAGGCTGGCGCGGGCACTTCAACGGTCACCTTATCGGTTTCGAGTTCAACCAGGGGTTCATCGGCTTTGACCGCGTCGCCGGTTTTCTTGAACCATTTGCCGACCGTCGCCTCGGTGACGCTCTCGCCGAGGGTTGGAACGCGGATCTCAATCGACATAGGCGCCTCGTTTCTTCGTCAGCATTTCACGGTCTCAGTTCTATGTGCCGAGCGCGTCGGCAACGAGTGCTGCTTGTTCTTTGATGTGCTGCGACAGCAGGCCAGTTGCAGTCGAGGCCGAGGCTGGCCGCCCGGCATAACGCGGACGGCGGTGAATATAGCCGAGATGCGTCAGCACCCATTCAATATTCGCGTCCATAAACGACCAGGCGCCCATATTCTTTGGCTCTTCCTGACACCAGACGATTTCTGCAAATTTGAAGCGGCCGAGCTCTTGAATCAGCGCGCGGGCCGCAAACGGATAGAGCTGCTCGACGCGCAGCAAGTAGACATCATCGCGGCCGCTGGCATCGCGCGCCTCCAGCAAGTCATAGTAGACTTTGCCCGAGCACAGCACGACACGGCTGATTTCGTTGTCGGGCCGCAGCGTGACGGTCGAGGTGCCGAATTGCGCATCGTCCCATAGCAAGCGATGGAAGCCGGTCTTGGGGCCCATTTCATCGAGCCGTGAGGTGACACGCTTGTGACGCAGCAGCGATTTAGGCGTCATCAAGATCAGCGGCTTGCGGAACTTGCGGTGCAGCTGGCGGCGCAGCACGTGGAAATAGTTGGCTGGCGTGGTGCAGTTGGCGACCTGCCAGTTGTCTTCAGCCGAGAGCTGCAAGAAGCGCTCAAGCCGGGCGGATGAGTGCTCTGGACCCTGGCCTTCATAGCCGTGCGGCAGCAGGCAGACGAGGCCTGACATGCGCAGCCATTTGCGCTCGCCCGAGGATAGGAACTGATCGAAAATCACCTGCGCGCCGTTAGCGAAGTCGCCGAACTGGGCTTCCCTGAGTGTCAGCGCATTGGGTTCAGCCAGCGAGTAGCCGTACTCGAACCCGAGGATGGCCTCTTCCGACAGCATCGAATTGACGATTTCGAAGCGCGCCTGATTTGGCGCCAGATGCTTGAGCGGGGCAAACCGGCGCTCGTTGTCTTGATCCATCAGCACGGCGTGGCGCTGTGAGAACGTGCCACGCTCGCAATCCTGACCGGAAAACCGGACTGGGAAGCCCTCCATTAGCAAGCTCGCCAGCGCCAAGTGCTCGGCCATCGACCAATCTATGCCAGCGCCCGACTCAACCATTTCGCGGCGGCGCTCGAGCAGCTTGGCGATGGTTTTGTGGACGTTGAGATCCTTGGGGATCGTCGTGCAGCGGCGGCCGGTATCCTTGAGTGACTCGATGGCGACCCCGGTTTCGCCGCGCCAGTCGTCGCTTTCGGGACGCGCCAGACCCGACCAGCGGCCATCCAGCCAATCGGCTTTGTTTGGTTTGTAGCCATCGGATTGCGCGAACTCGCCATCAAGGGTGGCGCGCACTTCGGCCTTCATGGCATCGACGTCGGCTGCCGTCATGACGCCGTCCTCGACGAGATCGTTTGAGTATTTCTCGACCACGCCTGGATGCTGTTTGATGGCTTTGTACATCGACGGCTGGGTGAACATTGGCTCGTCGGTTTCGTTGTGACCAAAGCGGCGATAGCAGAACATGTCGATGACGACCGGCTTCTGGAAGCGCTGGCGGAATTCGGTGGCGATTTTGGCGACGTGGACCACGGCTTCAGGATAGTCGCCGTTGACGTGAAAAATCGGCGCTTCGATCATCAAGGCGACGTCGGAGCAATAGGGCGACGAGCGCGAGTGATGCGGGCTGGTCGTAAAGCCGATCTGGTTATTGATGACGAAGTGGATTGAGCCGCCGGTGCGGTGGCCGCGCAGGCCCGAAAGACCGAAGCATTCCGCCACTACGCCTTGACCAGCGAACGCGGCATCGCCGTGGATCAACAGGGGAAGGACGGGCGTGCGCTCGCCCGGCGCGCAGCCGTGCTGGTCTTGTTTAGCGCGGACTTTGCCAAGCACGACGGGATCGACGATTTCAAGATGCGAGGGGTTGGCGGTCAACGATAAGTGCACGGTGTTGCCGTCGAACGCCCGGTCGGAGGACGCGCCGAGATGATATTTGACGTCGCCCGAGCCTTCAACGTCATCGGGCTTGAACGAGCCGCCCTTGAATTCTTTGAAGATGGCGCGCAGCGGCTTCGACAGGACGTTGGCCAGCACGTTCAAGCGTCCGCGATGGGCCATGCCCATGATGATTTCTTTGACGCCAAGATGGCCGCCGCGCTTGATGATCTGCTCGAGCGCCGGGATGATCGCTTCGCTGCCGTCGAGGCCAAAGCGCTTGGTGCCGGTGTATTTGAGATCGCAGAACTTCTCGAACGTTTCTGTTTCGATCAGTTTGCGCAGGATGGCTTTGCGGCCCTCGTTGGTGAACGAAATATCTTTTTCCGCGCCTTCGATGCGCTCCTGGATCCAGCTCTTTTGCGCGGGATCCGTGATGTGCGTGAACTGCACGCCGATCTGGCGGCAATAGGTGCGGCGCAGGATGGCCAGGATCTGGCGCATCGTGGCGGTGTCGAGACCGAGCACGCGATCGATAAAAATCGGCCGGTCGAGGTCGGCTTCGGTGAAGCCGTAGGTCTCGGGCAACAGTTCGCGATGGATTTTGCGATCGGCGAGACCAAGCGGATCGAGATCGGCTGCCAAGTGCCCCATAACGCGATAGGCCCGGATCAGCATCAAGGCGCGGATCGAATCCTGCGTGGCGCGCAACGACACTACCGGCGACATTTCAAAGCCGTTAGCGTGGGCGCGGTGCTCGATTTTTTCGCGGATGCTGCGTTCGGCTTCGCCGTAGTCGCCGGTCAAGGCGCCGATGAGATCACGATCGGTGGCGTTGTCGTTCAGCAGCATCGACAGCGGTGCAGCCCACGCCGGGCCCGCGGCGCTTCCACCGGCCTGGGGAGCGGCTTCCTTCATGCTCTCGAAAAAACGCCGCCATTCGTCGCTGACGGCGCCGGGATTGCGCTCGTACTCGGCCTGCATGTCTTCGATGTAGGGCGTGTTGGCTGCGCTTAAAAATGAGGTCCGCAAGAACGCTTCGTTGAGTGCTTGTCTCGACATGTCCCGTGGCCTTTTCTTGCTCCAGCACTTTCGTCCGGCAGACCGAAATGGATGGCGTCCGGCAGACTGAAATGGATGGATCGCGCTTAGAGTTTATCACCAGTTACCACTCAGTACGGCGATGCTAGGCCCGCAGGATCTCCAGCAAAGTCTGACCCAATCCAGCCGGGCTCAGCGCGATCGCGATACCGGCGGCCTTCATAGCCTCGAGCTTGTCTTCGGCGCGCCCCTTGCCGCCAGAAATGATGGCGCCGGGATTGCGCTCGTACTCGGCCTGCATGTCTTCGATGTAGGGCGTGTTGGCTGCGCTTAA
>JANMOL010000539.1:0-6383 GCA_031369245.1 Hyphomicrobium sp.
CATTTTGATGCTGTCGACGCCGCTCTACACGCTGCAGATTTTCGATACCGTCGTGCCGCTCGGCAGCATTGAAACGCTGGTCATCATCACCTTCATCACCGCCGCCGCAATCGGCGCGCTGGCCCTGATTGAGATCGCGCGTGATTTGATGCTGCTGCGCGCCAGTGTCTGGCTCGATCACGAGCTCGGCCGCCACATCCTTGAGAACGGCCTGAAACTCGGCACGCCGGCCGCTGAACTGCGCCGCGATGCCCGCGCGCTGGAACAGTTCCACGGCTTTATCGCCAGTCCCTCGGCCAGCATCCTGCTGGACGCGCCGTTTACGCCGCTGTTTCTGCTGGCCCTGATTGCGCTCAATCCGATCATCGGCGCAGTATCGGTCGGCGCCGCCGTGATGCTGATTGCGGTCGCAGCCCTGCAATACCTGCTGACCGTCCGCCTGCAAACCGAAAGCGCCGAGGCCCACGAGCGCTCTGAAAAATGGTGGGGCACGGTTGCCGGCCACGGCCAGCTGGCCGGTGCACTAGGGCTTGCAACCGGCGGCGCGGCGCAGTGGGAAGTCTTCAATCGCGCGCACATTGGCGCGGCCTACTCGCAGGGCAAACGTGCCAGCATCATCAAGGCGCTGGCGCGCACCATCCGCATCGGCTCACAAGTCGCGCTCTACGGCCTTGGCGCATGGCTGGTGGTCAAAAACGAAATCGCGCCGGGCGCGCTTGTGGCCTCGGCCATCCTGCTCGGACGCGCGCTTGGCCCGCTGGAGAGCCTGGTCGGCTCGGTCAAGGCACTGAAAAGCGTGATCGCGGCCTATCGCCGTCTCAAAGCCTTGCCAGACGACGCCGACGTGCCAGGCCTCGGCGATGCCGACGCCACCCTCAAAGGCGAAATCGCACTGCGCGACGTCACCTATTATCATCCAGCGCGCAAATCACCGGCTCTGCGCGGCATCTCGCTGACGCTGTCGCCGGGTGAATGCCTGGGTCTTGTTGGCCCCAATGGAGCTGGAAAATCAACGCTCGCCGCGATCCTCGCCGGTGCCGTTGCACCCAGCCACGGCGCGGCCGACCTCGATGGCGTGCCGATCAGCAAATGGCAGCGCGGCGATTGCGCCCCGCCGATCGGCTATATGCCCGATGAGCCGATGCTGCTCGAAGGCTCGGTCCACAGCAACATTGCCCGCTTTCGCGACCTGAGCCTGATGTCGGTCGCCCATGCGGCCATGCGGGCCGGTGTGCATGAAACGTTGCAAGGTCTGCAGTCGGGCTACGATACCGAAGTCGGTCCGCAAGGCGGACACTTGGCGCTGCGCGAGCGCCGGGCGGTGGCGCTGGCCCGCGCGGTTGCCGGCGCGCCGCGCGTGCTGGTGCTCGATGAGCCCGAAACCGGCCTCGACGGCGCCAGCATGAAGCGCCTGATGAAAGTCCTCCTGACACTCAAAAGCCAAGGCATGAGCCTCGTCATCGCCACGCAGGATCCGCGCTTGCTGGCCTTGACCGACAAAGTCGTGGTCCTGGCGCAGGGCACAATCCAGGCCCAGGGCGACAGCAAAGATTTCGCGCGTAGCATGGAGCCGCGAGCGGCGCAGGAGAGGGAGCCGCGAGCGGCGCAGGAGCGAGAGCCGCGAGCGGCGCAGGCACAGGCAACGCCGTGAGATCATGACCATGATGCGCCCATCGAGGAATTCTTCGACCACCGCCACCGCCGCCGCCGGCCTGGATATTCGCGCGCCCGTGCTGCTCGGGCTTGGCGCTATTCTTTTGTTCTTCGGTTTCGGCATCGGCGGCGCAGCGTTTGCGCCGATCGACAAAGGCGTCGGCCTGCCGGGCACCATCATCGTTGAATCGAAGGTCAAGCAGGTCGCCCATCCCAAGGGCGGCGTTGTTGGAAAAATTCACGTCGTGGAAGGCCAGCACGTCGAGCCGGGCGATATTCTGGTCACGCTCGATCTGTCGTCCATCGACGAGCAACTGATCGCCCTGAAATCCCAATACGCCTCGGCCCAGCGGCAACTGACGCTCGCACGCCAGGAATTTGCCACCGTCGATGACTTGCAGCGCCGTCAGCTGGCTGCAAAATCCAAGGCGCTGGCAGTCGAGCGGCTGGTTGCCGAAGTCGAAAAAGACGTTGCATCAATTTCAGCCCGCCTCGCGCTTGCCCAAAACGAACGCGCACAGTCAGCGATCCGCTCGCCGGTTGCCGGCCGGGTCATGGCCTTGCAGGCGCACGCAGCCGGTGCCGTTGTTCAACCCGGCGCGCCGCTGGCCGATATCGTGCCGGACGGCGATCGCCTGGTGGTCGAAGGCCGCCTCGCCCCCAATCAAATTGAAAACGTCAAGGCGGGCATGACCGCCAAAGTCTGGCTGACGGCGCTGAGCTGGCGCGAGCAGCGGCCGCTCTCGGCCAAGCTCGCGTGGGTGTCGGCCGATAGCGTCGAAGACAAGCGCACCGGCACACCTTATTTCGTCGCGCGCATTGAACTCGACGGCGACCATACCGAAATCGCCAAACGCATGGCGCTTCACCCCGGCATGCGCGCTGAAGTTCTGCTCCTCACCGGGCAGCGGACACTCCTGGATCAATTGATCGACCCGATGATGCGCAACATCAATCGGGCTTTTCACGGCTGAGGTCACACGATGGGCATGCCAAGTCTCTCAACGATCCTGTTCAATGCTGCTGGTGGCGCCGTTGTTTTGGCGGTCATCGGCTACATGGGGTTTGACTTCGTCACAACCCCAAAGGTGCAGCGCTGCACCGAGCGCTATCCCGCCGGTCAGCAGTTTGCATTTGAAAGCATCAAGGGCCAGCCGCTTTCGCCGATCGAATTGCAGGCCCGCGCCGGCTTGCGCGAATGGGGCGTTTTGCAAAATGCGAAGATCATCAAAAATCCCAACGCACCGGCCAACAGCGTTCTCGAAGTCGCGCTTGCATCAACCGAAAATGAAGATCGCGTCGATCAAAACGGCGTTGGCTTTGCCTGGCCGCTGGCCGAGATGCCAAGCGCTTCATCGGCGTGCCTGAGCTACAGCGTGTTCCTGCCGCGCGGCTTTGAATTCAAAGAGCCGGGCTATCTGCCGGGCCTGTATGGCGCAGCCGACGTGACGCAACTCGACGAAGAACAACCCAAGGATAGCTTTGCGGTCCGCATGGGCTGGGCTCAGTCGGGCGATCTCGGCGCCGAAATCCGCTCACCCGCCACGGCCGGATATTGGCAAGGTGCCGGCCACAAGATCGAGTGGCCGCGCGGCCAGTGGGTCGCGATCGAACAGGAGGTAGCGCTCAACACTCCCGGTGAGTTCAACGGCGTGCTGCGCATTTGGGTCGATGGCGCATTAACTGTGGATAGCTCAAACCTGAACCTGCGATCAGCCAACGAGTCGACGTTAACGGGTGTCGTTTCCGACATCGGTTATGCCCGCACCGCGAGCGAACCCGGCACCGTCCAGGTATCGCCATTTATCGTGCAATGGCAATAGCTTGCAGGCGATCGTTAAGCCTTGAGATTGCCAGATGACAGCCGCTCGTCAGCGCGGCTCTGTGAGCGCTCGACTAAAGAGGCACATGACTCGAGGAAAACGAAAAAACCCTTGCGAGTCAACTTGCCAACCGACAAGTGGTGCGATGTAGTCAAGGGGTAGAGCTTAGCGCCGTCCCACTTACCCCCAAGTGGCGCCAGTTCTATTTTAGCCCGCGGTCTCCCCCGGCCGCGGGCCTTTCTTTTTCCAAATTCCGATTACGACTTGCTCGACAGCTTGAAGCCGGCGGCGCGCGCGTCGTCTTCGCTGCAGAACCAGCGCTCACCTTTGATCGTCCGCACTTTCGCAGTCCTGTAATCACTCGACCACGGCATGGCATAGATGCGATCCGATGCCCGCACGATGCCTTTGATCGGGCAGCCTTCCGGCGCGGTCCGCTTGGCTTCTTCCCACACCCGTTCACGCCATGCGTTCGGGCGCACGCTTTCGCCCTGCCACAGCCCGGCCTTCGCAGCCTTGGCTTCATCCTCTTGCGCGCCATAGGTGCGAAACAGGCCTTCGTCTGCGAACACGTGCCCGGCGCGCACCAGTTCGGCCGCCAAATCCTGATCGCTGGCCATGCACGTTGCGAGCGTGCGCCCGCTATCGTCTGTGCCGGATGCGGTGCACGTCACGGATTTGCCGCGCACCATCCGCTCGAGCGCGCTTGCCGCTGACGATCCGCACGACCAGCGCCGCCCGTTGGCTTTGAGGCACGGCTGCTTGGGCTCTGGCGCTTCGATCCCGGCGAGCCGGATGAGCTGGCCTGAGATGCGGATCAGTTCGCCGTTGACCGCCGACGCGCGGCCCGACAATGCGCTGCCAGCTTGGATGACCGAGGCCACCAAAGCGCGCGAATGGGCAGGGGCTGCAACCGTTGGCACGGCGCTGGCAAGACCCGTGCGCTCGCTGTCGGGCACCAGCGCGCTTCCCAAGGCAATCAACCCGGCAGCGCCACCGGCATAGACCAGGTGCTGCGCGCGGATCGGATTGCGGGCTTTGATGTTCGCCCACGCGTTTGAACTGAGATAATTTGACGGCCACGCCACAGCGAGGCGCTGCGTGTCAACGCGCAGCCGTGAACCGGACTTGAACCAGGGTAACTTGAACAACGGTGACGTGAACGCCCGCGATGTGAAGGCTGGCAACCCGATCCCGGGCAACGCCGCGCGAGCCAGCGCCGCGCCGCGCCGGATCATTTCTGAAAGCCGCACCAGCCCGGCCGCGGCCAGCGCCCATAGCCCGCGACCCGCGGCCTTGAGCGCGTTTGAGGCCGCGTCAACCACGGTGTTGACCTGCGCCTTGCTGGCTTCCACGCCGCGATCGCGCTTGTCTTTGACATGGGCGATCATCGCCACGCGGGCGTCATCGGCACGGCGCTGGCGATCGGCGCGCCGGACCAGAACCGTTGTCCGGACGTACTCTTTCCATTCAAAGCCCTCGCTCCGTCTGCGCCAGCCAAACATGTCTCACTCCCCGCGGCGTGCCGCCGATTCGCAATTGTGGTGAGTGTCGGGAGAAATCATGGCAGGCGTTTGGCTAACGGCCGCCTGTCCACGGCCCATCACAGCCATGTGCTCGGACGAGACCAATGGCGCTTTGTCGATGGCTGCCGGTATTCTCGCTATGACTCCGCTTAGGGTTCCCGATGCGGAGCCCTGCCAAAGCCCCTCACCTGTCGCGTCATCGCGGAGCGATGCTCCGCATCGACGCGACATCCTCTCCCGTTCCGGGAGAGGAACGAGCCGCCGCTTCCTTCTCCCATAGGGAGAAGGTGGTCCGTCAATGCGAAGCATCGCTTGGCTTTGACGGATCGGATGAGGGGGCTTTGCACACCATATTTGCTCGAAGTTTGAGCCGCGTACCGGCTGCTGGAAGCGTGTGCCATGATGCTGGACAAACATGGCCAGGATTGCACAACGCTCTAATGATAGCCCTCGCCGGCCCGCACCTTGCCGCGGAACGTCCAATACACGAACGTCGTATACCCCAGAATAACCGGCAGCATCACCAGCGTGCCGACCAGCATGAACATTTGCGAGCTGGGCGCGGCGGCTGCCTGCCAGACGGTGATCGTATCGGGCACCAGGTACGGCACGTTTGAGATCACCAGCCCGATGAGCCCGAGCAAGAACATCGCCACCGCCGCGGCGAACGGTTGAATTTGGGCATTGCTCTCCAGCCCGCGCCAGCACAGCAGCGCCGCTCCAGCCGATAGCAGCGGCACCGGCGACAGCAGCAGGATGTTCGGCCACGACAACCAGCGCTCGGCGATCCTCGGCACGGTCAGCGGCGTCCACAGGCTGATGGCGGCCATCGCGATCAGCAGCAGCACCAGCGCGATTTTCGCTTTGTCGCGCGCAAAGTCTTCCAGCTCGCCGTCGGTCTTGAGGATCAGCCAGGTCGCGCCGAGCAGCGCATAACCGGCCACCAGACCGAGCCCGCAAAACAGCGCGAACGGCGTCATCCAGTCGAGCGGCCCGCCGGCAAACTGGCCGTCTTTGACGGTGATGCCTTGCAGCAGCCCGCCCAGCACCACGCCCTGCGCGAAGGTCGCGACAATCGAACCCCAGGTGAACGCCAAATCCCAAAACTGATGTTTGGGTTTTGCGACCCAGCGGAATTCGAAGGCGACGCCGCGAAACACCAGCGCCAGCAGCATCACAATCACCGGCAGATACAGCCCCGACATGATCACGCCGTAGGCCTTCGGAAAGGCCACGAATAACCCGCCGCCGCCGAGCACCAGCCAGGTTTCGTTGCCGTCCCAGAACGGTGCGACGGTATTCATCATCACGTCGCGGCGCTCTTCCTGCGGCGCAAACGGAAACAGAATGCCAAGCCCAAGATCAAAGCCATCGAGGATGA
>JANMOL010000599.1:0-4966 GCA_031369245.1 Hyphomicrobium sp.
GTTCGCCAGTTCAAGGGCGCGGATCCGCCGGGTTGCCGACAGGCCATCCATCACTGGCATCTGGCAGTCCATGAGCACCAGATCAAACTTTGTGCTGCTCAATGAGGCGACCGCTTCGAGCCCATTGCCGGCGACGAAAACTTGGCAGCCAAATCCGGCCAGGAATTCCTTGGCCACTTCGACGTTGACCGGGTTGTCCTCGGCCAGCAGCACCTTGCCGCAGAACAGTGTATCCGCCGGCACGGCGTCGGCATCGACGGGCGCCGCTTCAATATTTTGCATCAGCGCCGGACGCCAGCCGGGGTGGCGCGCGCCTGAGATCGCACGGGCGGCGGCGTCGACAAGCTCGTGACGGCGGACCGGTTTGGTCAGCACCGTCTCAACGCCCGCTGCCCTGACAGCGGCGCTATCACCCTGCCAGTTCAGCGAGGTCGCGATAATGACTTTCAAGCGTGACAGCACCGGATGCTGCTTGATGCGCTGGGCGAATTCGAGCCCGTTCTCATCCGGCATCATCATATCGACCACGGCCGCATGGAACGGTTTGCCGGTTTCGAGGGATGCCATCAGCATCGGCCACGCGGCTGCCGCTGATTCAGCGCACTGCGTGCGCGCGCCACAGCCTTCGAGATAGTTTTTCATGATGTCGCGGTTGGTTTCGCGATCGTCGATCACCAGGATGCGCGCGCCGTCGAGCACGGCGGTGTCGGCGTCGGATTGAGGTTCGGCTGCTGTTCCGGGTTCGACAATCACGTCGACGATGACGCGCGTGCCTTTCCCGAACTCGCTTTCAAGCGTGATCTGCCCGCCCATCAATTCCACAAGATGGCGTGAAATGGACAGCCCGAGCCCGGTGCCGCCATAGCGCCGGCTGATTGACGTTTCGGCCTGGGTGAAGGGCTTGAATAGGCGCTGCTGCAGCGCTGCGTCGATGCCAATGCCGGTATCGCGCACTTCGATCCGGACACCATGCTTGCCATCGTCTGAGGAGGCACTTGATACCCGCACACCGATCTCGCCGTGCTTGGTGAACTTGAGCGCGTTGCCGACAAGATTAAGCAGCACCTGCTTCAGCCGCCCCGAGTCTCCCTTGACGAACGTTGGAACGCTGCGATCAATGAACACCGAGACTTCGAGACCCTTGTGATGGGCTTGGCCGGCAAACAGATCAATCGAACGCTCGATCTGATCGCGCAAATTGAACTCGTGGATGTCGAGTTCGAATTTTCCAGACTCGATCCGCGACAGATCGAGAATGTCGTTGATGATGGTCAATAGCGACTTTGCGGATTCGCTGATCGTCTTGACGAGCTTTTTCTGGCGCTCGTCGAGCTGTGTACGCATCAGCAAGTCGGTCATGCCGAACACACCGTTCATGGGCGTGCGGATTTCGTGGCTCATGTTGGCCAGGAATTGCGTTTTGGCCATCACGGCGGCCTCAGCGTCTTGTTTGGCCAGCAGCAGCTCGGCTGCAGTCCGCTGGCGCTGCACGTTTTCGGCGCTGAGAGCGATATTGGCGCTGCGCAGATCTTCGGCTTGCGCATTGACGCTGACGAGCAGGTCCGTGTTCTCATATTTGAGCCGCAGCGCGTCGCGGGCAACGGACGCGGTTTTGCGCGACGAGATACCAAGGCCCGCCATGAATACCGCGCACATCGCGGCCATCGCCACGTTGATCTCAGTGCCCTCAAGCGCCAGCCGGAGCATGTAGGGCGTGACCGTGAGATAGAGATAAACCCGGAAGATCTTGTCGTGGGCGGCCATCGAGCCGGAAGCGCCAGCGGCCATGCCGGCCAGCACGAAACCGATGAAGGCCTGATGCTGATAGCTGCTTGCTGGAAACAGGAAAACGCTGGTTGATCCCCAAATGGCAGCGGTCGCTACGGCGCCGATGGCAAAACGGGTTCGCCAGTCGTCGTAGTCGAGCTGTTGATCGCTCGGGCGGCGGCGGTAGGCCAGCAGCACGGCGGCTCGTGCGCCGCTGATCACCAGCATGCAGCCAAACCATGCGGCGACCGCGGAGCCGTTGGTGACGCTCGACAACACCCACGCCACCACCGCGCTATTGATGACAGTCGCAATCAAGCCTTGCGGCAGCTGCTCATAAAGCATCTGCAGCTGGGCGTGCTTGATGCGCATATCGTGCACGTCAACGGCCTTGGCGACGGGCGGCGCGACGTGGCCCGCGCGCTCGTCGTGCGGCTGGATATCTGTGGCCGGACTCATCGCGGGGTTGTCTCCGAAGTCAGCAATGGGGTGGCGCTGGCGGTATCAGCTTCGCCTAATCGCAGACGCGGCTCACTGGCGGCTGGCTTGCGGGCTAAACGCGGATCAGCGGCCAGCGCCGCGCCGATTTCTGCAAAGCGTTTTGCCAGCGGCTGTTGAGCGGGTGCGCTCGGCGCAGCACCGGTGCGCGCCGTGCGCTCGCGCGGCAGATCGAGGCATACCACGTTGCCGTCTACGGCATCTGACGCCGCATCAAGCCGGCCCTGGTGCGCCTCAGCGAGTATTTTGGCGATTTGCAAACTGACATCGCGCGTTTCGACGTTGTGCAGATAGTTCTTCTGCGTGCCCTGCTGGCCGTTCACGTCCATCAGCAGATGCTGCGGGATCGGCGGGCCGCGATCGCTGATGGCAACCCGGAAGGTGCCCTCAGGCGAGAGGCTTGCACGCAGCATCACTTCGCCGCCGCGCGGCGACAGGCGGATGGCATTGTCGAGGATGCCGCGCAGGGCCTGGCTGAGCAGCGCGCGATCGGCTTGAATGTGCAAATCAGCTGGCACGTTGAGTTCAGCTTTGAGGGTGATGTCGCGGCGTTCGGCTTTAGGCGTCAGCGCGCTGACGGCATCTGTAATGGCCGATCGCGCCGAAATGGCTTCGGAATTGATTTGCAATTGATCGTTGAGCGTTCGGCCAAAATCCATCAGCTTCAGCAGCGAGGCATTGAGGCTATGGGCCGACTTGGAAATGTCGTTGGCCAGTTCGCGGTAAATCGGCGGAGAGATCGCACCGTGCACTTCCCTAGTGATCAATTCCGAAAAACCGAAAATCGTTTTAATCGGGGCCTGGAATTCGCGCGACAGGGCGGCCATGAATTGGCCTTTGAGATCGCTGAGAAAAGCCGCAGCCGCGCTGGCTTCGCGCAGATCGGCTTCAGTCTGGCCAGAGCGCAGAATAAATTCGACATGCGGCGTAAACAGGATCCAGTTGAGCGGCTTCGTCAGAAACGATGTGGCACCCGCTTCATAAGCCCGCCCGACGGCCTCGGCGTCGTCGTGGCCGGTGATGACAATGATGGGCGTGGTGGTGTTGGGACCATTGGCGCGGCTTGTTTTGATGACCGTCAAGCCGTCGGCGACTGGCATGCTGAGATCGATGATGGCGGCATCGAAGGTCTGCTCTTGCAGCAGCTTGATGGCTTCACCGCCATCAGAGGCCGTGACAACCCTATGGCCGGACCGCTCGAGCGCTTCGGCCGCGACATCGCGATAAATTGGGTCATCGTCGGCGACGAGCAGGCTTTTCTGCGAGCGTTTGAGCGGCATGGGCGGTTTCATTTCATGGCAGGAATCAGATCAATGGATAGAATTACAGCTATTTTTTCTATTATTTATTAAGCGTGATGTTCGCCGGCAAGCAAAACACAATTGCTCGGTCCAATTCATGGCATTCATATATTTTTAATGCGCCAGCGGTGAACCGGTAGATTTTTATATCGCCAATAAAAAAAGGCCCCAGCGGATGCCAGGGCCTTGAGATGTGTATTCGTGTGGCGGCTATGCCGATCAGGCGACAAAAATCAGATCGGACTGAACTGGTGGCGCGGCAGCGCTGTAGAAGCCAGCCAAGGCGATTGGGGCCGAGCCGGCACCAGTACCATCGGCGTCGAACCACAAGATCTGGGTTGTACTTTCCAAGATGAACGTCGGGCCGGCGCCCGTGGCCGCCGGCGCATCGGTCGTATCAACCCAATTGTAAACCGTGCTTGCTGTGCCGCCGAACTGCGCTCTGCTGATGACGATCTGATCGCCGTCGGCCGCACTGAAGCCTGTGACTTTATCGTAGCCCAAGCCGAGTTGCAGGTTGACGGACTCCGCCTGGCCGATGCTCAGCTGAATGCGATCTTCGCCCGCGCCGCCGAAATAGGATTGAGCGCCGCGCAGGGTGTCATTGCCAGCGCCGCCGTCAACGATCGTGAACGACATGCCGCGCGCCGCTGCACCGGTCAAATCGATATCGTCGTTGAAGGCTGTCGCGCGTAGGCCTTCGACCTCATAGATTTGGTCGCCGTCGGGTTTGCCAAACTCTTGCAGCGGGCCAGTAAAGGCGTTGTTTGCAAAGTTGAGCGTGATGCCGGCGGTGTTTTCCGAGACATCGACCCAGTCGATGTCAGTGCCGCTGGTTCCGCCTGTCACGATGTCTTCGCCGCTTCCGATGTGGAAGGTGTCACTGCCCGCGTCGCCATAATATTCGTCGTTGCCAGCGCCGCCCCAGAACGTGTCGTTGCCGCCAAAGCCGCGCATGAAATCGTTGCCGGTAAAACCTTTGATGACGTTGACGGCGTTGTCGCCCCACAGGAAGTCGTGCAGGTTCGAACCGTTGATATTTTCGATGCCGGAGTATTTATCGCCGGCCGCATCGCGCCCGCCGTATCCGAGCTGGAGGAACACATCGACGCCGCGGCCGGCCGCAAGGCCGGAGTAGTCAATGGTATCGAAGCCGTTGCCGCCGTTGAAGGTATCAATGCCGTTGGCGTCACTCAGAAAATCGTTGCCTTCGCCGCCATTGATCGTGTCGTTGCCGGTGCCGCCGAACAGAACATCGTCGCCGGCATCGCCGTTGACGGTATCGTTGCCCGCGCCGCTCTGGATGTTGTCGGCACCCGCGTCACCCGACAGCGTGTCATTGCCCGTGTTACCAATGATCAGGTCCGAAAAAATCGTCCCTTTAAGAAAATTCGCGCTCG
>JANMOL010000626.1:0-2907 GCA_031369245.1 Hyphomicrobium sp.
CTCGCCGCGTACCCGCTCTTTGAGCCGCATCAGGGCGGTGCGGTCGCCATCGACCAGCGCCTGCATGCGCAGATCGCGGAAATTCGCCGGGCCATGCGTTTCAGGGCCTGTTTGCATGCTCGTGCCAGAACCGCCAGATCCTGGCATCGCAGCGCTTGGCATCGCAGCACTCGGCATCGCAGCACTTGGCATCAAAGCACTCGGACTGACAAAACTCGGACTGACGGAATCGGCACTGTCTACATTTGTACCAGCCAAGCCGGTGCTCGCCGATCCAGCGCTCGCCGATCCTGCACTCGACAATCTACCACTCGACGGGCCCGCTCTCTCAGGCAGCGGCGGCGCCGTCATCCATATGCCCGCGCCGTAAAAATCAGCGGCCGTCACGTTCGCGCCCGAAAAATCAGCGCCCTGCAATTTGGCCCGGATCAGCGAGGCCGCTTCGAGATCGGCATTGCGCAGCCTGGCCGCCTGCAGATTGGCAAAGGTCAGGAGAGCGCCTTGCAGCGACGCGTTAGAAAAATCCGCCGCCTGGAGCTGCGCGCCGGTCAGATCGGCACCTTGCAGGGATGCCAGCAGGAAGTTCGCGCCCTCGGCCCGAACGCCGCCGCTCATGTCGGCCTTATCGAGGTGCGCGCCTGCAAAGCTTGCGCCTGTCGCCTGTGCGTAGGTCAGTTCGGCCGCCTCCAGGCTGGCGTCATCGAACAGCGCGGCCCTGAAATCCGTGCCGCTCAGCCGCGCACCGTCTAGCCGCGCGCGCGTGAAATTTGCAGCCCGCGCCGCCCCGCACCCAGCCTTGCGGCGATCGCCCGACAACAGCAAATCGTTGATGTCATCGCACGTCAGCGAGATCTTGCGCAGATCGGCGCCGATGAGGCTCGCACCACTCAAATCCGCACCCGTCAGATCGGCTTGATGCAGATCGGATCGATCGAGCCGCGCATAGCGCAAATCGCGGCCGCGCAAACTGATCGTTGGCTCATCCAGCGTCACGTCCTTATCGGTGACGAGATCGGCATCGGTCACCAGCAGGTTGCGGCGGAACATCCCAAACAGTGTGCCATCGCGGCGCGAGGCAAACATCGGCCACGTGAACCCGCCCGCACGGTGATCGCGCGCGCGCGCGGCCTCCGTTTCAGGTGCGCCGACCAGCGTTTGCGCGGTCTTGTCAAGCAGCTCGCCCGGCACGGTCGCGACAAAAAACGAGATGAAGCCAGCAAACAGCAGCACCATCGTCGTCACCGCCACGTTGAGCGGATGGGCACGCGCGTTGCTGACCAGAGCCTGAAAGAACGAGACTTCCGTCTGCAGCAGAAACGTTCCAACCAGCAGCAGCACGGTCAGATCAGCCACCAGCGCCGCGCGCTGCACGGCTGTCGCCGTCACGTCGTGATAGGGCAGAAACGCCAGCTGGATATAAAGCAGCAGCAGCACCGGCAGGATCAGCGTCGTCAACCAGCTCATGCCGTGCAGGAATGCGCTCATGACCCGGCTGCGGTCGGGGCCGGCGATCGCCTGCACAAAAAAGAAGTTATGCAGTTCCAGCCGCAGCGGATGCGCGCGCCGGTCGCTGGCCTCAAGCGGTCGCACGGCCCGGTCGAATGCCAGCGTCTTGCGCGCCAGCAGCACCAGTTGCGCCACGACGCCGAGATGAAACAGCGCCAGCACCACCGGCGCGAACATAAAAAACTGACGCAGCGGGATCGAGACTTGCAGGATCGGAAGCGTCACCGGCGTTTGCAGCAGCATGTCCTTGTGGGTGACGCCGGCGACGGCGATCAGCACATAAGCCATCAGCGCCAGGAAGATCAGCCAGCCAGTGTTGACCGTTTCGCTCGCAGCATTGACGGCCCCCAGCAAGCTGTAGGGATTAACCGGCGTTTCAACGTCCGTCTCGCTTCGCGCAGCAGCCATCATCAACGCGTCTGCCTCACCCCAACGCCACTGTACTCGAACGCAACCCTGCCCTGAGCGCCCTACTCGCGCCCGGCCGCGCCGTCGTCCCCCGCTGCAACACTAGCCTAGAGGATTATGACGCCCGCGCGACCCTGATCCCGCATTCCGATCGCGCCGTACGCTAAGTGCGCGGGCAAGCGTTGCAAGAAGGCCTCGCCTGCCCCCGCATTCAGGCGCCGCCCGCGGCCCGCCAGGACGGGTGCTTGACTGAGCACATTGATCGGCTAAGGCGATAGCTCGGACGGGCAGCGCTCAGCGGCCCGCAAACAAGGCACCAAAGCGCGCGATGGCTCACTATAATTGTCTGAACTGTCCGGGTTATTGCTGTTCGTATCCGGTCATTCCGCTGACCAAACGCGATCTCGGCCGGCTGGCGAAGCACTTCAAACTGGCGCCCAAAACCGCCCAAAAGCGTTTCACGCGCGAGGGCCATGGCTACAAATATCTGATGCGGCGCAAGGGCGACAAGCATTTCGGCCGCATTTGCCAGTTCTTCGACACCAAAGAGCGCCGCTGCACGATCTATACCGCACGGCCAGACGCCTGCCGCGATTACCCCGGCAAGCAAACCCGCTGCGGCTACTATGACTTCCTGATGCACGAACGCCGCTGCCAGAACGACGACACCTTCGTCGCCGTCACCAGCCACAAGGACTAAAACGGCCGTCTCAGCCCGGACGACGCCTTAGTTGTGCCCGTAGTGGCGACGGTCGCGTCGTGAGGGATACTGGCGGTTATCGCGAATGATCCGGCCGGTGCGCCAATCGCGAACCGGCGTGCCGCTCAGCGCGCCATAACGCTCCAGAAGGTCGGCATCAAAAGCATTCGTCGGACCGCCCGCCCGGGCGTTGCCGCGCGCCGATTCAACCTCCCACAGCGTATTGGCCTGGCCAGCCACCGGCGCGATGATCAGCGCCAGGCCTGAGGCGACAGCAGCCCATGTCAGCTGGC
>JANMOL010000002.1:0-2776 GCA_031369245.1 Hyphomicrobium sp.
TTTGGCGTGCCAACACATGCCGAAGCCAAGGACGTACTCGCGGGTGCGATGCTCAAGTTCGCCCGCACGGAAGCCGAACAAGGACCGGTGCTGGCGCCGCGCGGCGGCCGCAGCACCAAGCCGACGGTTACGCTGGTCGGTGAAATGTTCCCTGTCGATCCCGTCAGCATTGGTGCACTTCTTGAGCCGCTCGGGCTGAGCGCTGGACCCGTCGTTCCGACCCGCGAGTGGCGCGAATTATACAGCGCGTTGGATTGCGCGGCTGTCGCGGCCATCCATCCGTTCTACACCGCGTCATTCCGTGAATTTGAAGCCGCAGGCCGCCCCATCATTGGCTCAGCGCCCGTTGGCCACGACGGCACAGCCGCTTGGCTCGATGCGATCGGAGACGCTTGCGGCGTTGCCAAATCGCGCGTCGATGCCGCCAAGAACGTCGCCTTGCCGGCCATTCGTGCAGCCCTCGCCAAGATGCCGATCAAGGGCCGCATCACACTATCGGGTTATGAAGGCTCGGAACTGCTGGTCGCCCGGCTGCTGGTCGAAAGCGGAGCCACAGTTCAATACGTCGGCACCGCGTGTCCGAAAACGCGCTGGTCTGATCCCGACCGCGAATGGCTGGAAGCGCACGGCGTGCACGTGACGTATCGCGCATCGCTCGAGCAGGATGTCGCCGCACTCAAGAATTTCAAGCCGGACTTGGCCATTGGCACGACCCCAGTCGTCCAAAAAGCCAAAGAAATGGCAATCCCGGCGCTCTATTTCACCAACCTGATCTCGGCCCGTCCGTTGATGGGCCCTGCCGGTGCCGGCTCGCTCGCGACCGTGATCAACGCGGCCCTTGGCAACAAAGCCCGCTTCGACACCATGAAGACGTTCTTCACCGGCGTCGGCGAAGGCTTCTCAGCCGGCGTCTGGGATAAAGTACCAGAAGATAACGTCGCGTTTCGTACCGAATACAAGCGCCGCCTCGACAAAGACGCCAAGAAGCGTCGAGCCGAGGAGATGATCTGATGCTCGTCCTCGACCATGATCGCGCTGGCGGATACTGGGGCTCGGTCTACGCCTTTACAGCCATCAAAGGTTTGCAGGTCATCATCGATGGCCCGGTCGGCTGTGAAAACCTGCCCGTCACGTCGGTGCTGCATTATACTGACGCTCTCCCGCCGCATGAGCTGCCGATCGTCGTGACCGGCTTGTCGGAAGAGGAACTCGGCAAAACAGGCACGGAAGGCGCGATGAAGCGCGCGCACAAAACGCTCGATCCGTCGCTGCCAGCCGTTGTCGTCACCGGTTCGATCGCCGAAATGATCGGCGGCGGTGTGACGCCCGAAGGCACGAACATCCAGCGCTTCCTGCCGCGCACCATCGATGAAGATCAGTGGCAGAGCGCCAATCGCGCCATCTTCTGGCTTTGGAAAGAGTACGGCCGCAAAAAAGTTCCGGCCCGTCCGGCCCGTAAAGAAGGCGAGAAGCCGCGCGTCAACATCATTGGACCAATCTACGGCGTCTTCAATATGCCGTCCGATGTTGCCGAGATACGCCGTCTCGTGGAAGGCATCGGCGCCGACGTCAACATGGTGTTTCCACTCGGCAGCCATTTAGCCGATGTGCCTAAACTGGTCGATGCGGATGTCAACATCTGTATGTACCGCGAATTCGGCCGCATGCTGTGCGAAGCGCTCGAGCGGCCCTATCTGCAAGCCCCGATCGGCCTGCATTCAACCACAAAGTTTTTGCGCTCGCTCGGAGAACTCCTCGGGATCGATCCCGAGCCGTTCATCGAACGCGAAAAGCACACGACGATTAAGCCGCTCTGGGACCTCTGGCGCTCGGTCACGCAGGATTTCTTCGGCACCGCCAGCTTCGGCGTCGTCGCCAACGAAACCTACGCCCGCGGCATCAAGAATTTCCTCGAAACGGAGATGGGGCTGCCATGCTCGTTCTCCGTCGCACGGTGCGCTGGCGCAAAGACCGACAATGAATCGGTGCGCAAGTTGATCCACGAAAAGCCGCCGCTGATCATCTTCGGCAGCTACAACGAACGCATGTACATGGCCGAAGCCGGCAGCCGCAGCATGTATATCCCAGCCTCGTTTCCAGGCGCCATCATTCGCCGCCACACCGGCACGCCGTTCATGGGCTACGCCGGCGCGACCTATCTTGTGCAGGAAGTTTGCAACGCCCTGTTCGATGCGTTGTTCCACATTTTGCCACTCGGCACCGAACTCGACAAAGTCGAGGCGACACCGGCTCGCACTGTTGAACAGCTGCCCTGGGATGACGACGCCAGAGGCGTGCTCGACGAACTCATCGAGGTGCAGCCAGTGCTGGTCCGCATCTCAGCTGCCAAGCGGCTCAGAGATGCCGCCGAAGGCAGCGCTCGCAAAGCCGGTGAAGCCCGCGTCACGGCTCAGCGCGTTGCGCACGCGTCGCTCGCAATCGGAGGCCGCGCCGCATGACCTGGGCAACATCGACACCCAACAACACACCGGCCTGGCTGATGGGCAGCCTGGCACGGTCACGGACCGAAAACTCAGAGACCGCTCGCCACTTGCATTCACGCACAGCAATTGCCGACCCACAGGAGGGAAAAACGATGGCCGTTACGATCGACTCCGGGACCCGTTCACCGTCGAAGTTTAAGCGCACAGAAAGCTTGGAATTCCGGCTGATCTTTGCTGCAGCATTTGCAATTTTTCTTGTAGCAGCGCTGGCCGAGCGGCTTCTGCCGCACCGCTGGCTGCATCAGGCCGTGGCGCGCAAGTCGGTTCTTGAG
>JANMOL010000030.1:0-10132 GCA_031369245.1 Hyphomicrobium sp.
CCAGAGTTCGCTTCTCAAACAGCGCGCGCCGCGAAACCGGCTCGATGGCTCTGGGGGCCGCGCTGATATGAAAAAAAGCCGATGTCCCGCGCCTCCTTGCGGAATCGCACGCGGGTCGGGATCAGAGCCGAACAGCTCAGAGAATTCAAGCAAAGATGTAGCAGCTATCTGGTTATCAAGGCGGCTAATTTTGCCCACGCGCGCGGGTACTGCGCTCGAGTGGCACGCCAAAATGAACGGGCCGATGCATAGGCCAATGAAAAGGCCGGTGAACCACCTGTGGTCCACCGGCCCAAATTGCTCAGCGGGCAGCCATCCAGCGTGCCAACAAAACCTAGTGATTGAGCAGCTTCTTCAGCTCCTCAAGCTCGCCTTCGAGCCGCGGATTTTTGGTGATCTCGCCCTCGATCTTGCGGATCGCGTGCAACACCGTGGTGTGATCGCGGCCACCAAAGCGGCGGCCGATTTCCGGCAACGACCGGGCGGTCAGCTGCTTGGCGAGATACATCCCAATCTGGCGCGGCCACACCACCGAGCGATGACGGCGCTGCGACAGCAGATCACCCTTCGACACGCCGTAGTGCCGCGAAATGATCCGCAGGATGTCTTCGATCTTGATCCGGCGCGGCTCGAGGTTTTGTACGAGATCGCGAATGACCGTCTCGGCGATGTCGAGCGTGATCGGCGTACGCATATACTGCCATGTCGCGTAAAGCCGCGTGATCGCGCCTTCAAGCTCACGGCCGTTCTCGGTCAGCCGGGCAGCCAGCAGTTCTTGCACATCGCGCGACAGCGTGAACGACGGATCAATGGCGCGTTTTTCGCCCAAACGCTTCTCGATCACCTTCTGGCGTAACTCGTGGTCGAATGAGCCCAGTTCCGTGACGAGCCCGCGCTGCAAGCGTGAGCGCATCCGCTCATTGAGCCGTTCGATGTGGTTGGGCGCGCGCGATGATGCCACCACCACCTGCTTGCCGCCATCGAGCAGCGCGTTGATGATGTGATCGAACTCTTGCTCGGTCCGCTCGCCCTGCAGAAACTCAAGATCGTCGATCAGCAGCATGTTGATGTTGCGGAAGCGTTCCTTGAAGGCCAGCGGATCGGAGCTGCGCAGCGCTTCGACAAATTGATAACGAAAGCGCTCGGCCGTCAGATACAGCACCTGGGCATGCGGCGCGCGGCGCTTCACTTCCCAGGCGATGGCCTGCAAAAGATGGCTTTTTCCAAGCCCAACCGAAGCGTGGATGAACAGCGGGTTGAAGCCTGGGCTGTCGGTCATCACCGTTTCGGCAACCTGCGTGGCGCCGGCATGCGCCATGCGATTGGCAGCACCAATCACGAAACTATCGAACGTATAGCGCGGATCGAGCGGCGAACCTTCGAGTGATCCCGACGATGAGCGCGCTGAAACCGGCATGATCGGACGGATCGTTGACGACCGCGCGGGGGCTTCTTGACTTGAATTTGCATGCGCTGACGGGGCGTCGGCCGCAGCTTGCGCATTGCGCGCCTCCGTCGCGCGTTGCGCAACGGCGCCGGGCTCACGCCAAATGACTTCAACGCGCTCAGCGCCGCTGAATTCCAAAAGCGAACACTGCAGCAAATGGTCGGAGTAATGCTCGTGGATCCAATTGCGCACGAACTTGACCGGTACCGACACCTTGACCATGCGTCCGTCAAAGCTCTCAAATTCCATGCTCTTGAACCAGCTCGAATAGATTTCTTCGCCAAGCCTGGCTTTCAGCATCGCGCGCACTTTCAGTCCGCGCCCCTCGACAGAAGCGCCGCCCGCTCCAGGATTGACTGCTGCGCCGTCGTGCCCTGCTGGCGCCGTTTCAGCTTTTTTAATGGCCTGCATATTGGTAGCTCCCCGCTTACTCTATGGAACGTGTCGTTACGCCGGTTTGTGTCTGATGCTGCGCGCTCCGCTCTGCCCTCGCAAAGACGGACGATCGCTCGTTGCTCCTCTTGCTGCCGTTGCCGGTGCTAGCCCTGCACCCAGGGTAGGCCCGCGGACTTCCAGCCCGCGACGTGTCCGCGATGGCGGCGATCATCGAGTGGCCCCTCGAAACCCTCCGCCACATTGCGGCAGTGCCGGTACCCGGCCTCTGCCATCACTTCTGCTGCCATTCGGCTGCGCCCGCCCGAGCGGCAGATGAACAGCAGCTCGTCGGTCTTCCCGGCTCCAGCCGTAGTCAGCGCCGCGGCCAGCCGCTCGGCAAACTGGGCATCGACCCGGTTGTCCGGGAAGGTCTGCCATTCCACCGTCAGCACCCGCTTGCCGAGTGACGACAGATCCGGAAGCCCGACGAAAGCCCATTCTGATCGTGTCCGCACATCGATCAGAACGGCCTTGCTGTCAGCCTCAAGACGCCGCCACGTCTCATCGACCGGCACATCTTCGATGTGGACAATGTTGCCGTTATCCAAGAGCCCTCCCACTCAACGCCGCCCCCAACCCGCTCCTGAAGTTGGGTGCGCCCTCCTGCTTTTCGAGTATAAAACAGACTAAACTTGCCACGACAGCACATGTGCTGGTGCAATGATTCAGTTCTGTTCAATTGTGACGAAGAATCCAGCACCACAATACTTGCGGTTGATCTGGCTTATACGCTCGTCCACTCGTCTGCTGGGACGATTGCAACCCCGCTACCATCCACCGTTTATTAACTATCAATTAACCTCCCCCGCAGCAAGCCACCCAGCCTGCCCGGAGGCGTCCCGCCACGCGCCAACAGTTATCCACAGACAGCGTGGATAACCCCATCCACGGTGGCAACTCCTGTGGACAAACCCGCTGACTCTTCTGGTATTTTTTCATCTACCAAGATCCGCTCGACCGGCCGCGCGCAGCCTCTGCCAAAGCGACATCTGAACGTCATTTTCTTTTGGCCGGCACGGCACCGCGCACGGCCTCAAGACCGCGGCCGCAGCCTGTGGACATCTCCAAGCCACGCGAATCCATGACCTTATGCCCGTTCAAAAAAAAACGGGCCCATCAAGGGCCCGTGCTGTGTTGTTGCAATTTTGCGACAGAGAGAAAAAGTCGGTTGCGAGCCGGTTTTGGGTCTTAGACCTTCATGGCCTTGACGCGCTGTGTCAGCCGCGAAACCTTACGACTCGCGGTCTTCGGATGCATCATGCCCTTCTGGGCGTTGCGCACTAAGATCGGCTGGGCCGACTTGAGGGCCGCCAGGGCCTTGGCCTGATCGCCCGATGAAATGGCTTCCTCGACGGCCCGAACTTCGCCCTTAACGCGCGTACGCCGGGCCTTGTTGACTTCGGTCCGGCGGATCATCTGGCGCGCGGCTTTCTGTGCCGACGACGTATTAGCCATGGTCTGTCCCTTTGGGTCTAGCTGCGCCCCGGCTCTGCCCTGCACCCGCAAGGTTGTCCGAGAGGCGTGATGTTCAATACCAGGCGGCCCGGAACGACCGTTCCGAGCTGCAGTTGACGGTTGCTATACCGGGCGGCCCGCAACGGGTCAACGCCGCGCACGCCCGCCGGGCGCCACAGACCGCGACTTTTTTGCCAAAAAATGCGCCAAAGCCCCCGCAAAATTGAGAAACAGCCGGGTTATCGAGTATCGTCTGCGGCATCGCACTGATTCACCTCGAAAACCGCCAACATCATGTTGATCTGCAGGAGAGCATCCCAATGTCGTCGTCTCTTACCGGCTGGATGATTGCCCTGACGGTCAGTCTATGCGCGATCATCTTGTCGGCTGCCGCCAATTTGCCCCTGCTGCACATGACGGCGTCCGGCATCGTCAGCCTGGGCTTTGCCTTGATGGCGGTGCGCGAGCACTCAGCCCTGGCTGCCGCCGGAGCGTCCAAAAATGCGCTCGGCAGTTCGACCGCGCGCCATATCGGGCTGGTCTGGGCCTGGGGCGCGCTTGGGCTGCTGGTCACGTACCTCCTCATCCTTGAAGAGCGCTGGCCGGAGTGGTGGCAGTTCTTCATGGGCTTTGCGTTCGCCGCAGTCGCCAGCCTGGTATTTTCCAACATGCTCGATCGCGACGATGCCGCCGGCAAAGTCGATGACTCGGTCATGAAGGTTGGCCGCGGCCTCGTGCTGCTTCAACTGGCGGGCGTATTAATTGCGTTGATCAGCCTGTTCGTCGATGGCAAGTTCCCGCGCGCGGTGACCTACGCGGATTGGGCGGGCTGTAACATCTTCTTCTTTGGCGCGTTGGCCATAGTCGCGATCAGCGCGAACGCGCTGTTCGCGACGAGAAAAACGTAACCGATCAGTATCAACGCGCCGCCTCGCGGCGTTAGCCTGGACAACCAACCAAACATGGCCCTGCGCGCCCTGCTCCCTTGGCTCTTGGCCGCGCTCGTCGCCAGCGCAGTCCTGATGATCGCCGCGGCGGCCGGGCGATCGCCAAATCAGTCGGCATGGGCCGCGGCACTGTTCTCTGGCGCAATCATTTCCGCCGGATGGGCCATCAACGCGCCGCGCTGGCGCATACCCGCGCCACCGGACCATGCACCCAACGCCACGCCTCAGCGCGCGCTCGCCCAAACAACAATCCTATCGACCCTGGTTTATGTCTGGAGCGCCGCCACGATGCTGCTGGTCTACACCGGCACAAGCTTGCACTGGCGGCACGGCTGGCAATACGGCCTCGGACTGGCGCTGATTGCGGCAGCCTCTGCAGCCTACGGGCAGCGCTTAGCGCGCGCCCATGACGTGCTCGCCTCGCCGTCCGCCGTCGAAACGGCCATCAAACTTGCGGCTTTCCAGGGCTTGGCGATCGCCGCCGCGCTGTTGTGGATATTGTCCTCCGACAAGCTCAACAGCGGCAAAGGCGATTGGGTCGCCAACCACATTTTCTTAGGCGGCGGCTTCGCGATTTTGTGCCTCAGCATGTTTGCCGTCAGAACCCACAGCGCGCTTACGCACACCGCCGACTTGCCGGCCCGGCTTCAGCGCTGACAGCGCGAACAATAATACGTTGAACGGCCAGTGTGCACGGCGTGCTGGATCGTGCCGCCACAGCCCGGGCGCGCGCACACCGCACCCGCCCGGTCATAAACCGCGAACGCCTCTTGAAAGGCGCCCGTGCTGCCATCCGCCTGACGATAATCGCGCAGCGACGATCCACCCGCCCGGATCGCTTGCTCCAGCACGCTCTGGATGGCTGGCACCAGCCGCAGCGCGCGCGCGGTTGGCGCCCCGCGCCGGTCAGCAAGCGACCGCGCTTTGCGGTTGGGCGACAACTGCGCTCGATGCAGCGCTTCGGATACATAGATGTTGCCAAGGCCCGCAATCACCCGCTGATCCATCAGCAAGGATTTGAGATTGGTGGCCTTACCGCGTGCCCGCGTTGCCAGATACTCTGCGGTCATCTCACCGCCCAGCGGTTCGACCCCGAGCTTGTGGAATAACGCGTGCCCGGCAAGCTCCGCTTGCGGGATCAGCAGCATGAACCCAAACCGGCGCGGATCGTTGTAGACAACCCGCACACCCTCATCGAAATGGATCACCACGTGGTCGTGTTTTGGATCGGCACCGGTATCGTAGATATAGGCCCCGAGCGTCTCGTGCGTCCGCACCGCCGCGCTCGCCTGAGCAATCGAAAAACGCCCCGACATGCCCAGATGCATGACCAGTGCGTCCCCGCTCGACAACCGGGCAATCAGATACTTGGCGCGCCGCTCAAGGCTATCGACCGTCTGGCCAGCGGTCCGCGCGTTGAATTGATCAGGCAACGGAAACCGCAGGTCGGGCCGCCGGGCTTCGACCCGGGCAATGCGCTGCCCAACCATCATTGGCGCCAATCCACAGCGCACCGTTTCAACTTCAGGAAGCTCGGGCATTATCTGCTTTTTTGCCAGCGCTCGCGCGCAATTGACGCTCTTGGCCAACAACCATAGCGCAGCCCCCAGCGCTCCGCTATTCTGCCAGCCCATGAACAGAGAAACACCGGCAGATCCGTCCACCACAACGTCTTTCGGTTTCCGCGAGGTGCCAGAAGCCGAGCGCCAGGGCCTGGTCAATCAAGTGTTCGCCTCGGTCGCCGAACGCTACGATCTGATGAACGATTTGATGTCGGGCGGACTGCACCGGCTGTGGAAGCGCGATTTCGTCACCTGGCTCAACCCGCCGCGCAGCGCGCAAGCCTTCCGTCTGCTTGATGTGGCGGGCGGCACCGGCGATATCGCGCTCCGCGTTGCAGCCGAGAGCGGCCCAGGCACCAGCGCCGTGATCTGTGACATCAGCCCCGAGATGCTCGACGTCGGCCGCCGCCGCGTTCAGCAGGCAGGCCTTGAACAGCGCATCACATGTCTCGAAGGCAACGCCGAGACGCTGCCGTTCGAAGATCGCACGTTTGACGCCTACACGATCGCATTCGGCATTCGCAACGTCACCCATATCGACCGGGCTCTGAGCGAAGCCTATCGCGTGCTGCGTCCGGGCGGCCGCTTCCTGTGCCTCGAATTTTCCGAATGCCAGATCCCGGTCCTCGACCGGCTCTATGACTTCCACTCCTTCGAAATCATCCCGCGCCTCGGCAAGCTGACGGCCGGCGACGCCCAGCCTTACCAATATCTTGTCGAGAGCATTCGCAAATTCCCCAAGCAGGATGCCTTTGCCAGCATGATCCGCACCGTCGGCTTCGAACGCGTCAGCTACCGCAATCTTACGGGCGGCGTCGCGGCCATGCACTCGGGCTGGAAAATCTGACTTTTCGCGTGCCACACATCACCATCGTTTTGGGTCTCCGGTTGAAACCGCAATTGACCGGTTCGCTCACGGTGTCATAGCTTCCAGATATTCAAGGTGCGTCGATATTGAACGACCGGAGGAGATCACATCATGACAACCAAAACACTGTTGGGTTTAACGCTGGCAGCGGCCCTGTCGCTGGGGGCCACGGCCGCCAACGCCGGCTGTCTGAACAAGGGCGCCGTCGCCACCGCCGGTTCGGCCGACTCGGCCAAGTGGTATGTGCTCGAAACCATGGTTCAGTCGGTCAGCTGGGGCCTGTGGCCGGGCTTCCTGGCAAACGGCAAGGTCGAGGGCTACAACGTCAAGAACGAGCGCTATAAATGCAGCCCGGATGGCGGCCAAGTGACCTGTCACGGCCGTGCGACCTTCTGCACGAAGTAAGCCGGAATTTGTCGAGACCCATGGACGTGTGCGCAGCGCCTGGCCCACTGGCCGGGCGCTTTGCGTTTACGCTGACGGCTGAGGCCGATAGACCGCCGAAACACCGCCGAAACATTGAAAGTGCGCTGTCTTTACCCGACCGGGCACCAGTGCTTGACCTGCCGCTGGCGGCAGGCGATGTGGGAGGGCATCAATAAGGACACCAACGTCGGCCATGCCCGGAGCATTTCTGAACACGTTGCGGCTGGCCCGCGCCGGATTGGTCCTTGCGCAACACGGCGTCCGGTTTGTCCCCAAGGGCATCCCCGTGCCGTTGCCACTGCGCCTCGCGCATGCCGCGACCTTCCCGATCCGGGTTCTGACTGCGCCGCTCCGTTGGGGCAAGCCGAAAGCCACCCGCGTCGCCGCGGCTTTAACACAGCTCGGCCCGAGCTACGTCAAGCTCGGCCAATTCCTCGCCACCCGTGCCGACGTCATCGGCCCCGAACTCTCGCAGGACCTGCGCCACCTTCAGGACAAAGCCGCACCGTTTTCGGTTGCAGAGGCCCGCACCGCCATCGAGCGTGCACTGGGCGGCAAGCTCGAAGACCACTTCGTCACGTTCGGCCCGCCGGTCGCCGCCGCATCGATCGCACAGGTCCATAAAGCCGAGGTGATCGACGGCGGCATTCGCAAAGCCGTCGCTGTCAAAGTCCTGCGGCCCGAGGTTGAGAAACGCTTCAAGCGATCTCGACAGCTACTATTTTGCAGCCAGCCTCGTTGAGCGGTACTACCCGCCAGCGCGCCGTCTGCGCCCCGTTGCCGTCGTCGATAACCTCAAACACACCACGGACATTGAAATGGACTTGCGGCTCGAAGCCGCCGCCATCTCGGAAATGGCCGGCAACATCAAGCCGGACGAAGGCTTGCGCGTCCCAGCCGTCGATTGGAAGCGAACCTCGAAACGCGTCCTGACGCTCGAATGGATCGACGGCACGCCGATTTCCGACATCGCAGCGCTCAAGGCGCGCGGCTTGGACCTCAGCGCCTTGGGCTTGACGGTGCTGCGCTCGTTCCTGCGCCACGCCATGCGTGACGGCTTCTTTCACGCCGACATGCATCAGGGCAATTTGTTTGTCGATGCCGCTGGCACCGTCGTTGCGGTCGATTTCGGCATCATGGGCCGCCTCGGCCTCAACGAGCGCCGCTTCCTGGCCGAAATTCTTAATGGCCTCATCACGCGCGATTATTATCGCGCGGCCGCCATCCATTTCGAAGCCGGCTACGTGCCGTCGCACCATACGATCGAAGAATTCGCGCAAGCCATGCGCGCCATCGGTGAGCCGATCCACGGCCGCACGGCCGAAGAAATCTCGATGGCCGATCTGCTCGGCCAGCTGTTCGCCTACACCGACGTGTTCGACATGGAAACCCGGCCAGAGTTGATCCTGCTGCAAAAGAGCATGGTCATCGTCGAGGGCGTGGCGCGCGATCTCGATCCCAGCCTCAACATGTGGACCGCAGCCGAACCGGTGGCGCGCGAATGGATGGAAGACAACCTCGGACCGCTCGGCCGCTTGAAGCAAGCCGGCACCGGCGCGCAAACCCTCGGCGAGGTGCTGCTGCGAACGCCTGGGCTCTTGAAGCAGGCCGAAACCGCAGCCTTGGGCTTAGCCGAAATGGCCCGCTCGGGCCTGCGTCTTGATGATACGACCGTCAAGCGGATCGCCGCCGAGCGCGCAAAAAGCAACCGTCTCAGCGTGTGCGCGCTATGGGTCGGCGCGCTGAGCTTGGCAGCACTGGCGTTGCGGCAGTTGGGTTACATCTAGTCGTGAAAGTCAGTAACGAATTGGTGAATGCACGAACACCGCGTTGACACAGCGCCTCAGAGCTTTTCTTCTCATCCCATGCGTTTCCTTCGCACCCAACGCTCTGGTCTCACCTGGATTATCAGCCTCGCGCTGCTGATCAGCATGGTCGTCACCGCCACGGTGCCAAGCGGTGTATCAGCCTATCCGCGTCAGGTGCACGACGCCGTCCTCGGCTGGCTGACCCTGTGCGCACCATCGGACCTCGACGCCGCCGCCGCCATCGCCGCCAAAGGCACACCGCATAAGACGCCGTCGCAAAAGCACGAGTGCTGCACCTCGGCGTGCGCCGCTACGCCAGGATTATCCGCACTGCCGCCGGCCGTTGCCGAACCGGCATTCGCGAACCTTGTCGCTTCCCCGACCCGTCACTCCGCCAACGCCTCCGTCGTTCGCTCGCGTCGCGGCTTTGGCACGCTCGGCGGACGCGGCCCTCCTCTCACGGCCTGACATATCCAAATTCAAACCGGATCAAGCGCGGCGCACGCCGCGCGTCAGCGCATTTGAGGACCATGACCGTGACAAAACCACTGAGATTTTTCGCAGCAGCAGGCGTATTGGCGTTCGCCGCACCAGCCTTCGCCCACCACCCGGGCATCGGCGGCAACACCGGCGCGGCCAGCGCCATCAACACGATCTCCGCCACGACACTCGAGCGCGGCCAAACATCCGCAGGCATCTTTTTCGAACTGATCGGCTTCGATGCCTTCAGCGACGCCGAGCTCGCGGGCTTCACCTCAAAGCACATTCACGCCCATTCGATCGACGAAATCCTCTCACCCTCGCTCGGCCTCGCCTATGGCCTCACCAGCGATCTGACAATCGGCATCCGGCTGCCGTACGTGACGCGCAATAACGTCCGCGAAGGCCATCACCACCACGATCACGACACGGGCGGGGTAGAAAACACGGCCGAGGCGCTCGGCGATGCAGACGGCATCGGGGACGTCACCGCCCTCGCGCACTATCGCTTCCTCAACAATGCCGCATCGGGAACCGAACTCGCACTGCTGGCCGGGTTCAAAGCCCCAACCGGAAAAACCTCCAGCACCACGCGCGAAGGCGAACGGTTCGAAGCTGAATTTCAGCCCGGCACAGGGTCATGGGATGGCCTGATCGGTCTTGCAGTGACCCAGCGCCTGGGCCGCTTGGCGTTCGATGCCAAC
>JANMOL010000045.1:0-19241 GCA_031369245.1 Hyphomicrobium sp.
GCCGACGCGCTTGGCCTGCTCATCATCATCCCAGCCTTGTTTCTGCTCGCTGACAAAGACGAGTGGGCGCAGCAGAAAAGATCGCAAACTGAAACCGCAGGTCTTTTCCTCGCCCTGCTCGTCACCTCGACGCTGGTCTTCGCCCAAAGCAGTTATCCGCTGTTATTCTTGATACCGGCGATTATTGTCAGGATCGCATTCCGTCTTGGGCCATCGTATACGGCCGCAGCCGTTCTCGCGACCGGATGCGTCGCGATCACATACACCGTCGCTGGGTTCGGCCCCGCGACACTCGGCGCCGGCAATGCGATGCCCGTGCGGATCGAGATTGTGCAAATCTTTATCCTTGTGGGGTTTTTTACAGCACTTCCAGCCGCCAACGCCTTCGCTGAACAAAAGCGCCTGCAGCAAGGTCTGGATGCGCAGATCAGGGCTCGTGATGAGCTGGCAAATGAATTGAGCAAGAGCAAGAAGCAGCTCGATATCGCCGTCAATAATATGTCCCACGGGCTGTGCATGTATGATGCCGGGGGGCGAGTGCTCGTACGCAATGATGCATTCGCACTCGTTTACGGCTTGTCACCCGATCAAGTGACACCCGGCATGACCCTGAAACAAGTCATCGAACTGCGCATAGCCAATGGCATATTTGCCGGGGAAAACCCGCAGCAATACCTTGCCGAGCGGCTAACGCCCGTGACGTCGGACGTTCGCAAAATTCATCACCTGAACAATGGCCGCTCAATCGCGATTTCGCAACGGCCACTGCCTGGCGGCGGCTGGGTCACGACGCAAGAAGATATCACGGAGAGCTGCCGTGTTGAAAAACGTCTCGCCTTTATGGCGCACCACGACGCATTGACCGGTTTAGCCAACCGGGGCCTGCTGAATGATCGTATCGATCTGACGCTGACGCGCGTGCGCCGCGGTGAAGAGGCGGCGGTGCTTTTTCTTGATCTTGATCACTTCAAGAGCGTCAACGATACCTTCGGTCATGCAACAGGCGATGAGCTGTTAAAAATTGTTGCCGGCCGGCTGCGTGGCGGGTTGCGTGATACAGACACCATTGCACGATTGGGCGGCGATGAATTCGCTATACTCCTGGTGGGAGCGAAACAGCCTGAAGGCGCGGGCGTCGTTGCGCGGCGCATCGTTGATTTAATGAGTGTGCCGTTCATTATCGACGGCCAGCAGATCGAGATCGGGACCAGCATTGGCATAGCGACGGCACCGCACGATGCGGAAACAACCACGGGTCTGCTCAAGTGCGCCGATCTTGCGTTGTACAAGGCCAAAGCAGAAGGCCGGGGCGTGCACCGCTTTTTTGAAGCCGAAATGGATACCCGTATGCTCGCCCGCCAGAGGCTCGAGCAAGACTTGCGGACAGCGGTCTCGCAAGGCGGCTTTGCGCTCCACTATCAGCCGCTGGTCAATCTTGAGACCAGTGAAGTTAGCGGTTTTGAGGCGCTGTTACGCTGGGACCATGAAGAGCGCGGCATGATCTCGCCGGCTGATTTCATTCCTCTCGCTGAAGAGACCGGTCTGATTATTCCTATCGGGCAGTGGGTGCTCAAGCAGGCGTGCAGGGACGCGGCGGCCTGGTCCAAACCTCTGAAGGTCGCGGTGAACTTGTCACGCGCTCAGTTGATGAACTGCGGCATGGTCGAGGCCGTTGCTGCCATCTTGGCCGAAACCGGCCTATCCCCCGATCGGCTGCAATTGGAGATCACCGAAACGGCCGTCATGCAGGATGCTGATAAGGCGAAGCATGTCCTTGATCGCATGCGTTCGATCGGCGTCGAAATTGCCATCGACGACTTCGGCACAGGACATTCATCGTTGAGCTGTCTGCGCAGTTTCCCGTTCAATAAAATCAAAATTGACCGTTCGTTTTTCAACGATCTCACAACAAGCCTGGAATCCAGGTCGATCTTGAGAACGATCGTTGCGCTCGCGAAAGTTCTAGGGATGTCGACAACCGCCGAAGGCATCGAAACGGCGGAGCAGTTGGACATCGTCCGTGCTGAGGGCTGCGGCGAAATGCAGGGCTACTTTTTCAGCCAGCCGAGACCGATTGCAGAATTCTCGCATTTCACGCGATCAATCGACTTCGAAGAATGCCAGGCGGCATAGTCGAACGTTGCTGGCCAGCAAAGAATTTTTGGCGCAGCTCGCCTTAAGAGCCGTCGCCGAAAATATTCGTCTTCTTGCCGAGGTTGCGGAACATAGACTTCAGGATGCCTTCGTCCTTGGCGCCGGGTGCGGGCGTCTGGCGGCTGATGAAGTCGAAGACCTTGCCGTCCTTCAAGCCGTAGTTCGCCACGCTGTCGACGGTCCCGCCCTCGTTGAAGTAGACGGCGATGACCTGACGGTCCTTTTCGGTCGGCGTGAAGAACGAGCTCTGCGCCATTGTGCTCGAAATGTAATAAAACGCATTACCGCCGCCGACGACGGCTGTGGTTGCCGGTGTGCCGAGCGTGCCGCGGACCTGCTCCTGGCTCATGCCGGGCTGAACGGACTGTAAATCTGTTTCACGAAACTGCGAGCCGTGTTTGGTAATCTGCTCGCTGCAACCGGTGAGCGAGCCCGACAGCGCAACGCCGAGCGCAAGCGCGCCCATAGCCGCCCGGACTGGGCTGGCGCCGCGCGAAGAAACGTCCCGGCGCATCTGTCGGCGCATCTTTTGTCTCATTTCCCGAGAATCACTTCGTTCTCGCTTCGTGACCGGTTAAACTCGCAATCAAACGTCTGCAATGCCGCCAGCCCTGAAGCACGCCTCAAATCCCCATGGATTTCAGCGGCGATCTCCCGGCCGGGGCCCTTCGTAAAGCCACCATCCGGCGTGTACTGCGCCACAAAGCAAGGACGAACTGACCGATGTTGCAATGGCTTACGAGACGGTCTGCATCTCACGGTAAACCAGGGCATGTTTATGGCGCGGTCGTGGCCGCGGCCCGCCGGCCTGAATTTTATCGTGATTTGGGCGTTCCAGACACGCCCGAGGGCCGTTTTGAGCTGATTGCGCTGCACCTGTTTCTGGTGCTCGAGCGGATCAAGACGCTGGCCCCGGACGGCGAGAAGATCGCCCAACGGACGCTCGAAACGTTCATCACCGACATGGACGACTGCATGCGTGAAATGGGGGTTGGCGATTTGACCGTGCCCAAGCGCGTCAAGCGGGCGGCGGCCGGCTTTTATGAGCGTGCGGGAGCCTATCGCGCTGGGCTCGCTCAGGGGTCCGATCAGCTGTTGTGTGATGCCGCGACCCAGTACGTGCTGACCAGCGAGCATCAAACACAGCAGGCCCATGTGCTGGCCGCCTACATGCGCGCAACGGCTGAACACATCGCGCAGCTGCCGCAAGGCGATTTGGTCAGCGGCCGTTTTCAATTGGCTGAGGCGATCGAACCCGATGCGAGGAGCGCATGACACCGCTGCCCGGTTCACCGCTGGCCAGTACACCGCTAGCCAGTACACCGCTAGCCGATTGGATCCACCTGACGAGCGATATTCCCGATGGTGGGCTGAAGTGCGAGCGCGCGGCCACCGCCAGCGAGCGTGAGGCCATCGCTGCCGCATTGCATCTGCTGACACTGGCCGATGTGCACGCTGCCTATCGGGTTGAACGGCTCGCAGGCGGCGGCTACCGGCTGCATGGCCGCGTCACCAGCTCGTTGCAGCAAGCCTGCGTTGTCTCGCTCGAACCGATCGACGCGCAGCTCGATGAAGCATTTGATGTCGAGTTCTGGGTGGCGAGCGCACACGGTGACGCGGCGGGCGAAGCCAGTGTGCTCGATGGTCCAGACATCGAAGCGCTGGAGCGCGGCGAGATCGCCGCCGGCCGGATCGTTTTCGAGACACTGTCGGCCGCCCTCAATCCGTATCCGCGCAAGCATGGCGCAGAAATGACGTGGCGCGATGAGGCCGCAGCAACGCCTGGTAAGGCTGGCCCATTCGCCAGCCTGTTGAAGCTGAAAGACAAGTTATAACAAGACCCTGATTGGAGCGTGCATGAGCTGCGGATTGACCTTGTGCGACGGGCTTAAACAGCTATGGTCCACGCGCTTTCAGTCCGCCCGGCGGGATGCCCCTATTGCGCGGCAGCCGCTGGCGCCGGAACAGTTGCCCAAGACTTCAGACTGAGACTTGAGATCCAGACTTCGGACCCAGACTTCAGACAAGGCCCAAGTGATTTATGGCGAGCCCGAAAACGATTGCACTAGATGCGATGGGCGGAGATCACGGGCCCGAGGTCATCGTGCCGGGTGCAGCGCTCTCGCTCGAGCGCCATCCAGTCCTGAGTTTTATTTTCACCGGCGATAGCGCGCGCATCAATGCAGCACTGGCGGCCCATCCAGCGCTCGCCGCCAAATCGCGCGTGATCCACACCGATCTCGTGATCGCGATGGATGAGAAGCCGAGCCAGGCGCTGCGGCGCGGCAAAGGCTCGAGCCTGTGGCTGGCGTTGGAGGCGGTCAAATCAGGCGACGCGCACGCGGCCGTCTCGGCTGGTAACACCGGCGCGCTAATGGCCATCGCCAAACTTGTGCTGCGGCCGATGGCCGGCATCGAACGGCCCGCGATAGCCGCGCTCTGGCCGACCATTAAATCCGAGTGCATTGTGCTCGATGTTGGCGCCAATATCGGCGCCACCGCCAATCAGCTGGCCGATTTCTCACTGATGGGTGCGGCCATGGCGCGGGCCCTGTTTCATATCGAGCGGCCGTCGGTCGGGCTGCTGAATGTCGGTACCGAAGAGGTCAAGGGCAACGAAGACGTCAAGGCCGCCCACGCCATTTTGAAGGGCACGGAACTGCCGCTCGACTACAAGGGCTTCATCGAAGGCGACCAAATTGGCCAGGGCGCTGTCGATGTGGTGGTGGTCGAGGGCTTCGCTGGCAACATCGCCTTGAAGACCGCGGAAGGCACCGCCCGCCAGATCGGCAGCTATCTCAAGGGCGCAATGACGAGTTCGCTGGCCAGCAAGATCGGTGCGGCACTGGCGCGCGGCGGGTTCCGCGTTCTGAAGGAAAAAATGGATCCGCGCCGCGTCAACGGCGGAACGTTCCTCGGTCTCAACGGCATTGCGGTCAAGAGTCACGGAGGAACGGACGCTTACGGTTTTGCCAGCGCCGTTGATCTAGCCTACGAAATGGCTGACTCTGGTCTCATCGCCCGCCTGGCGTCGGACATCGCGACGTTCCACCACAAGTTTGCTGCCAGCGCTGCTGTCCCTCCAGCAGCCCAGAGCAGCGCTGCAAAATAAGCCCAAGGAAGGTTCTCGCGTGGCCGTTATCAGATCCGTCATCCGGGGCGTCGGTGCGCATCTGCCAAAGCGCATCGTGACCAATGCCGATCTCTCGAAAATCGTCGACACGAATGATGAGTGGATCCAAGAGCGTTCGGGCATCCGCCAGCGCCACATCGCCGACGAAACTGAACTGACGTCTGATCTGGGTGCGGCCGCCGCCAAGCAGGCTCTGATCCGCTCAGGCATCGATCCGCGCGAAATCGATTTAGTGATTTGCGCGACCGCCACCCCGGACCGGACGTTCCCGGCAACCGCGGTCCGCATTCAGTCGATGCTCGGCATCACCAATGGCGCAGCTTTTGACGTGCAAGCCGTCTGCTCGGGTTTTGTCTACGCGCTGACCGTCGCTGACAATTTCATCAAGGCGGGACAGTCCAAACGCGCGCTGGTCATAGGGGCTGAAACATTTTCGCGCATCCTCGATTGGAGCGATCGCGGCACCTGCGTGCTTTTTGGCGACGGGGCCGGCGCGGTGGTGCTCGAAGCCCAGCCGCAGCACGGCACGCGCAATGATCGCGGCATCCTCTCAACCCTCATACGCTCGGACGGCCACTACGAAGATCTGCTGTACGTCGATGGCGGTCCGGGCTCGACCAAGACCACCGGCCACCTGCGCATGAACGGCCGCGAGGTGTTCCGGCACGCGATCCAAAAGATTTCCGGTGTGATCGAAGAAACGCTGGTCGCGACCGGCTATGCCGCCGACGAAATCGACCTCTATGTTCCCCATCAGGCCAACAAGCGCATCCTCGATGGCATTGCGAAAAAGCTGGGCGTCGCGCCCGATAAAATCGTCATGACGCTCGACCGGCATGGAAATACGTCGGCGGCTTCGATCCCGCTGGCGCTCAATGCCGCTTTCGAGGATCATCGCATTAAAGAGGGCAGCCTGGTGCTGATGGAAGCCATGGGCGGCGGCTTTACGTGGGGCGCTGTTCTCGCGCGCTGGTAGACGCGCTCGGGTGGGCGCTGTGCTCGCGCTGGTCGTCGCGCTCGGGTGATGAGCCCCTGTTAGCGCCCGAAATCCGCCCAAACCGCCCCGCCGTTGTGCGCTGCAATAGTTAAATCCTGATAGATTTCAGATGCTTGAAGCGGTCTCACATTGACCGCGCGGCGATCGATCGTTAGCATCCCTCGCACAAGTCGTCCGCGGGCTGGGAGGATGGACATGAGTAGCAAGACGTTGACACGGGCCGATCTGGCCGAGGCGGTCGTCGAAAAGGTCGGCCTGCCGCGCAATGAAAGCCAAGATCTGGTCGAGCGCGTGCTGGATGAAATCTCCGGCAGCCTCGCTGCGGGTGATGCCGTCAAGCTGTCGTCATTCGGCTCCTTTGGGATCCGCCAGAAAGGCCAGCGCGTTGGCCGCAATCCCAAGACCGGCAAGGAAGTGCCGATCACGCCGCGCCGCGTTCTGGTGTTTCGGCCGTCGAACATCATGAAGGACCGCATCAACATAGGTCACGGTCAGCGCAACGGCACGTAGCCTGTGCGCGTCGCATACTTGATCTTCGCCGTTTTCCGCAGTGAATGCGCGGCGATCGCGCGATGGCGTTCGATTTCGCTTTTGTGCACTGCGTTCGTGAGGCATGCTTGCGGCCTCTAAGCGCGAGGTTCTGAATTGAACAAGTCAGCAGACGCTTTCCGCACCATCGGCGAGGTCGCGGGCGAGCTTGATGTTCCAAAACACGTCTTGCGCTTCTGGGAGGGAAAATTTCCTCACATCCGGCCGATGAAGCGCGGCGGCGGACGGCGCTATTACCGCCCTGAAGACTTGGAGCTGTTGCGCGGTATTCGCCATCTGCTGCACGCGGAAGGCTACACCATCAAGGGTGTGCAGAAGATCTTGCGCGAGCAGGGCATCGATCAAGTCAAAATCGCAGCCCGTGCGGCGATCGCCGCGGCGGAAGCCAGTGTGCCGTCAAAAAAACGCGGCCGGAAAGCCGCCGCAGCGCCGCCTGCTGTGAGCCCCGCCAGTGCGCAGGAGACGACGCCAAAGCCGGTCAAACGGGCAGTGCCCGCCGATGGCGGTTCGCCGTCGGCGAAAGAGATCATCACGGCTGCGATCCGCGAACTTGATTTGTGCCGCCAGCTGCTTATGCCCGTTGCCGTGCGCTCGTCTGCTGCCGCTGAGCCAAAGCGTGCCCGCCTGAGCCGATCGTGACATCGACGGCGCCGCAAGATGACGCACGCCGCGCGCTGGGCCGCCTCGAGGTTTTGTTCGTGGATCTGGCCGCCGCGAAGCTGGTTCTCGAGCACGCCGAGCGCGAGACGCCGCGGCTTTCCGACGACGATCATGCGCGGCTTGAAAAATTTGGCATCCGTCACACGGACCAGCGCGCCTGGCGTGCAGCGCGGATCGCCACGCGGATCGCGCTCGAGCGCTGGGCTGGACCATCGTTTCGCCGTGTGCCGTTCGCGATGGCGTCCGATGGCCGCCCGCACATGCCCGCCGGCTGGCCTCCAAACATGCCGCCGAGCGCACCGGTTTTCAGTCTGTCGCATTGCGACGGCGGCGCGCTGATCGCGATCGCGGACAGCGGCCCGCTCGGCGCCGACATCGAGGCAGCCCGCCCGCTCAAAGTCTCAGCCGCCCGCGCCGATCGCATCACGGCCGCGGCCGCCGCCTTGTCGCCGCTGCAGGAATTGCCAGACGATCCGTCCGCCCGCTTCCTGCAAGCCTGGGTGCGGCTCGAAGCGCTCGCCAAGGCCAACGGATTGGGCATCGGCCGGACGCTGACGGACGCTGGCATCATTGGCGGCCGCACGGCCCGCGCGCCCGTTCCGTCGTCAGGCGATGCCATCGCGCCGCTGTGCGTGCGCGATTGCACGGCCGGCGCGGGCTTTTACGCGGCCATTGCAGCCCGCGCACTGCCCGACGCCATCACGGTCGCAGTCTTTCCGGATCACGCTGCTGGCCTTGAGCAGTTCTTGCGCGCCTAGCGCGGGCTGTTCGGCGTTGCCCTGTTCGGCGTTGACCTGTTCACCGTTGACCTGTCGCCGTCATCCGGGCACAAGGAGCGCTTCGGAGCGTAGCGCAGCCTGGTAGCGCACTTGCCTGGGGGGCAAGGGGTCGCAGGTTCAAATCCTGTCGCTCCGACCAAATTTTCCAGCGCCGAGTGAATATCGCCTGCCGCCCCTAGCAAAAAACTCCGTGCCGCTCAGCCAACGCCCGCTCTGGCAGAGTTCCTGCAAAGGTCTCGGGATATGTACCAAGGCGGGCCCGCATGACATCGCATTTCCAGAGCTACATGAGCACGTTGAACCGCGTCCATCTTGGAATGCTGATCGATGACTATGGGCTGGCGGCGCGACTGTCCCAGAGCCGGGCATCATTGATCCAAAATCCGCTGACCGGCCGCTGCTACAGCCTGCGGCCCGTGTCTGTGCCCGCACCGGCAACGGTCTCAGTTCAGGCCGCAATTCAGGCCGCAGCTTAGGCCTCAGTTCACGCCGCAGCTCGGCTACCATACGGCCCGCCTGCTGCGGCTGCAGACACCCTCTTAGAACTTTGATCAATTGCGCCACGCGTCATTGCGGTGGCCAAGGGTGTGCGCTCACACGGCTTAGCCGCGCGCGTTTTCAATGTCCGCGTTTTTAATGTCCGACGCCGCTTTAACGGAACGCCGCCAGAATGCGGGATGACCGCGTCCTGTGCCCGCGCGGGGCAGCGAGGCTGACACGGCGTGCGGCGCTGGCCGCGATCCGGACGGGCACGCGGCCGGTAATGCGCACGCCGCGTTTTGACGGCGGTATCAGCAGCATGCGATTGAGCAGCACCGGCCGGACGTCGCGCACGATGCGGGCTGTTCGCACGATGCGCCGGTCGGCGGCCATCAAGCCCCAGACAACGCCCATCAGCAGGTAGAAGTGGCGCCAGTGATCGCTGTCGATCAGCACGCCTTGCAGGATTTGGCTGGCGAGCGCGGCAAAGACGATCAAGAATAGCGGCTGCGTTTTGGTTTTCTTGAAGGCGTGCTGCAAGCCGAGGCCGAGGGTCGCTGCGCAGATGATCAGGTACAGCAGCCCGCCAGGCCAGCCGGCATTCATCATCATGCTGAGGTAGACGTTGTGGGCTTCCTCGTGATGATGATAGTGCGTGAAGTCGCGCGCACCGATGCCGAGCGGATTTTCAAGGATCAGCTGGACGGCTTTTTCCTGCCCGCCAAAGCGGCCTTCGACGCCCTGGTCGTAGGGCTGCTCCAGGGTGGCGCGTTCTTCCAGCAGGCTCGCGACACCGTCCGATTGCAGGGCTGCTGCCAAGATCAATCCGAGCACGGCTGCGCCGCAGATCACCAGAGCCGCCAATTTGATGCGGTCGAGATTGCGCTCGGCCGTGATCATGTGGATGTAGCCGTAGATGCCAAGCGCAATGCCGGTGGCGACCCACGCGCCGCGGGAGAACGTGAACAGAATGGCGACCGTGATCAAGGCCGCAGCGGCCAGCGGCAACAGCCCGCGGGCCAGTGGCCGAACGAGCCACAGGTGCAAGGCCATCAACAGGCCAGCAATCAAAAAGGGGCCGAAAACGTTGGGGTCTTTGAATGTCGACGTCGCGCGGCCGTAGCGCGTCAGCAGGTCGAATGCGCCGGGAAAGAGATCGAGATAGCCAGCGATTCCCAAGATCGAGGCCAGCACCGACGCCGTCAAATAGCCATTGAGCACCAGCCGGGTGTGGGCCTCGGGCTGCTTGGCGACGAACAGCGCAAATGCGAAGCAGGCGCCCGAGAGATAAAACGACACGGCCATGTGCTGGGTGGCTTCAGCGGTATCGGTCGCAACCGCGGCGCTCAAAAAGCCGAAAGCCCCGATCACGAGCCAGAGCGCAAAGCCGCCGATGAGGGCTGGCTTGGCATCGGTCAGGCCCAGCACCGGCAGCAGCACGAACAGCGCGATGGTCAGCAAGTCGACCGGCGCGGGCTCTGAAAATACTAAAAAGCTTGAGGCGACCGTCAGCCAGACAAGCGCCAGCGCTGCACGATGCACGGGGCTTTTTGCAGCGCGCGGCTTGGGGATCAAAAGTCCTGTTGTGCCTGGAATGGTGATGGAGCTGGTCATAGGGCGGCAGCCGTACGGCGCGCGCGCGCGACAGGCAATGACCGGTGCCCGAGGGCATGTGTCAACCCGGCAAGCAGCATCAGCAACCCTGCCGCGGAATAAACAGTGCCGCGCCCTCGCGCGCGCCCCTGCTGCGTTGATGTATCGTGCACGCGCTCATTGTCGGTGCTGACACGCTGTGCGGCTTGGACCAGGATGGCGGTCGCTTTGCGCGCGCCGTGCACATTGGCAGCGGCCGCTGCCGGGATTGCATTGGCAGCCGTCGCTGCGGGGCGTGCATTGGCAGCGGTCGCTGCGGGGCGTGCATTGGCAATGCCAGAGCTCTGCGCCGTCAGAGCGCAGGCCGGCTGATTGTCCACTGAAACCATCGATAGCAGCGTGACGGCTGCAGCCAGCATCAACCGGCGCGTGCACCACCGGTCTGCCGCAGAACTCCCTGTGATCTTCAAGTGTGACGGCATGCAACTCTCTTGTATTAGGCCCGCGTGTGTCGCCAAATTCGTGGTGCGGCCTCAGTAAGCGTTCTCGGCCTTGAGCAGCGACTGCGGCGTTTTGAGAAGAATGTAGAGGTCGAAGAAAACGCTCCAATTCTCGATGTAGTAGAGATCGTGCTCGACCCGGCGCAGGATTTTTTCCTGGGTATCGGTTTCTCCGCGCCAGCCGTTGATCTGCGCCCAGCCGGTAATGCCGGGCTTGACCTTGTGGCGCGCGAAGTAGCCATCCACCACTTCGTCATAGAGTTGCGAGCCGGCTTTCGCCTGCAGGGCGTGCGGGCGCGGACCAACAAGCGACAGGTCGCCCCGGATGACGTTGAACAGCTGCGGCAGCTCATCCAGGCTGGTCTTGCGGATGATGCGGCCGACGCGGGTGACACGGGGATCATCTTTGGTCACCAGCTTGGATGCGCCCGCGTCGCAGCGGTCGGTATACATCGAGCGGAACTTGTAGACTTCAATCAACTCGTTGTTGAAGCCGTAGCGCTTCTGGCGAAACAGCGCTGGGCCCTTGCTGTCGAGCTTCACGGCGACTGCCACCAGCGCCATGACCGGCGCCAGCAGGATGAGCGCGAGCGTGCCAACGATCTTGTCGAACAGCCACTTGGAGATCGTGCCCCAATCGGCAATCGGCTTATCGTAGAGATCGATCATTGCGACCGAGCCGACATGCGAGTAGGTACGCGGCGAAAACCGCAAAGCGGTGGCCTTGGCTGGCATCTTGATGTCGGCTGGCAGCACTGACAGCCGCCGCACGACGGTCGTCAGCCGGTCTTCGGCCGCCAGCGGCAGCGCCACGATGACGATGTCGAGACGCGTCGAGCGGCTCATGATGACGAGTTCGTTGAGGCCGCCGAGACGCGGATATCCGGCGATCTGGCGCGGCGCACGCTCGTCATCGCGGTCATCGAAAATGCCGGCAATGCGCACGATTGAATAGGGCTCGGCTTCAAGCTGGGCGATCAGCTCGTCGGTCACCGGGCCTGCGCCATAGATGACCGCGCGCTGGTACAACCGGCCACTCTTGGCCCAGCTGCGCATTAAGCCCGCGACCGCAAGGCGTCCGGTAACCAGCATCAACGCGCCGGAGACAAACCACGTCGCCAGCCAGACACGCGAAATGTCTTGGCCGATCTTGAGAAAGAACACGACGGCGATGAGGGCTGCAAAGGCCGCTGTCCAGCCCAGCAGGATCGCTGGAAGTTTGCGAACGTAAGACGAGAACACGCGCAGGCTATAGAGCCCGAGCAGCTCAAAGCTCATGATGGTGCCCGCAGCCGTCAGCGCGATGGCTGCAAGATAGCGCGGGCTGTTCAAGACGCCGGCTTCATTGACGTAGATATGCGCGATGATGAGCCCGAGCAGCGCGACGATGAGAAGGTCGGCCATCCGCACCAGCCCGCGCACGACGACCGGCGAGATGACGCTGGATTTATCCGCAAGACGGGTATCGGCCAGGTGCGCAAGCCGCAGCACGACAGGGTCTGCGAAAGACCGTGCGCGTTCAAACTCCGCATGGTCATGCGGGAAGGTGTTCAGCGGTCGTGCCATGGTCGTCAACTCGCGAAGTGAACAGAATTTCGAGCGATGTTGACGAAATGCAAGCACTGTCCGTGCCAGGAGCGGTTAACCCCGCGGCGAAGACGGCATGATTGACTGGTAAGGTTACGGGTAAGGTTACCGGCGCGCGGTGCCGTAGAAATCTAAAATGGCGCTGGTCATGCCGGCAACCGTGAATTTGGCCGCAACGGCCTCGCGCAAACGGTCAGCGCGCGCGCGGGCGGCGGCTGGATCTGCCAATGCCGTTCGCAGCGCGGACGCGAGCGCGGCAACGCTGCCGGGCTCGATGAGAACGGTGTCGGTTCCGGCAACGATTTCGGGGATGCCGCCGACGTTGGTCGAGACCAGCGGCAGACCCGCTGCTGCTGCCTCCAGGACGACGTAGGGGAAGCTTTCAGCGAGTGAGGGCACTACCATCACCCGGCCAAGCCCAAAGGCGCTGCGGGCCACCAAAGCGCCGGGAAACGACACTGCATTTTGTAAACCAAGATCGCGGGCGAGCGCCTTGAACGTTTCGGCGTCCGGACCCGATCCAACGATCACCGCCCGCACCGGAATGCTCCGCTCGGCATTCAGCGCCGCGATGGCCTCAAGCAGAACGTTAACCCCTTTGAGCGCCCGCAACTCGCCGATGAACAGGATATCGGCGGCCAGCGGATCGGCGACCGCGCGTTCGAAATCCTCCGGTTGCAGTCCATTTGGCACAATGCGGTAGGGCACCTCGGCCGAACTGACACGTTCGCGATAGACGCGCTGGGCGTAGGCGCTCTCGAAAATCAGCCCGCCGGTCAAGCGCTCAAGCGCTCGCTCAAGGCCGAGGAAAACCCGGCCCCCGGGCGACTGGGGCTTGAAGTTCAAACTGCCGCCGTGCGGGGTATAGAACGCTGTGACGGTTTGGCCGTCGCGTTTGAGGCCGCGCGCGGCCAGCCGGGCATAGGCCCCGCCCTTGGCGCCGTGGCCATGCAACACATCAAGGTGCAAGCTGCGGGCGTGCGCGCGCACCGTGCGTGTCGCGGTGACGTCGCCGAGCCCGGGCTGACGGCTCATCGGCGTTCTGAGGATGCCCAATTTGAGAACCGGCGCGACCGCTGCAAACTTGCCCGCCGTCAGCTGGTCTTCAGCATTGCTGTCGGCGAGAATGCCAACCTCGTGACCGCGTGCGGATTGCTCGGCTGAGAGATCCAGCACGTGGCGGAACAGGCCCCCGACGGGCGCGCGCAGAACGTGAAGAATACGCATCGGTCGACTCCGGCCGGAAGAGGGCTTGAGCCCTGTCGGTCTCAGAAGAATCTTTCGAACACGTAAACCGTGTCGCCCGGCTTCACGACATAGTCGCCCGGCGCTTCGATCTGCTCGACGAAACCGTTGATGCGGCGTGTGATGCGATACTTGCGGTCGCTGGCACGCTCGGTGAAGCCGCCGGCAATCGCGACGGCCGTTTCGACCGTCATGCCCGAGACGTAGGGATACTGGCCCGCGGTCCTGACCTCACCCAAAATGAAGAACGGGCGGTTCTGCTGAATATCGACTGTGACTTGCGGGTCCTTGCCGAACTCGGCCCCAAGCCGCGAACGGAGGACACTGTGCAGTTCTGAGGTGGTTTTGCCGCGTGCTGAAATCTCGCCGATCAGCGGCACAGCGATGTTGCCGTCGTGATCGACAACATAAAGCCGGGATAAGTTGGGCTGACCGTAGACAAAGATCCGCAGGCGGTCGGCGGTATCGAGCAGGTAGGGGCCGTCGGTTTCAGCAACGGCGCGCGGGCCCATCAGTTCGATCGGCGGCGCTGCCGGTTCGCCCCAGGCAACCTGCTGGGCGGCGATCGTGGCTTCGGACGCCGATGGCCGGCGATCGGGATCAGTGGGTGCGACCGGCACCGGATAGCCGCTGGCAACGGCGGCTGGCGCATCGGGCTGCATGCCACCGGCTTCAGCGCCGTCCTTGATCGAGCCGTCTTGGCCGTTCACGATTTGCGCATCGGCTGCCATCATCGGGTCATTGCCGGATGCACAGCCGCACAAAAGCAGCGCGGCGATCGATGCGGAAAGGAACTGTAAGCGCGCGGACATGGACATACTCATCCCGACTGGAGGAACTTCACAGCCTGCAGAGTATCCCCCGAGGGTTAAAGAATTCTGAGCGGCCGTATTTTTTTGAAACGATTAACGCATTGCTAACTGCCGGGGCCGTCTACTTCCGAATCACGACCATCCGCGCACAACCCCTGGCTCGAGCTCGTCCATGCCCGCAAAACACGCAGCCTCTCCCGATAACATCGAGATGTCGTCGATCGCCGGGGCCTTGAAAAAGAGCGCACCAAAGCTGCTTTTGACGAGTGCGGCCCTGAGTGCTGCGATGCTCGGCGTGCTCTCGATGATCGCGCCCAAGTATCAGAGCCAGGCTGAACTGGCGATCGTGGCCAAGGGATCATCGGCGTCATTCTCGGATTCAAAAGCATCGGCTGCTGGACCCGACTCCGTCACCACGACCATGGACAAGGAAGCCATCAACACCCACGTGCGCGCCCTGCAGTCGCCCGATCTGATGGCCAAAATCGCTGATGAATTGAATTTGAAGGCCAAGCCCGAATTTAACGCAGCCCTCGGGCCGGTCGATATGGCCGATACGATTCTGCGGCTCGCAGGCCTTGGCGGGCCGCGCGGCGGGGAAAGCGAACGCGACCGGGTATTGAATGTCTTCCGCAATCAGCTGGAGGTCTATTCGGCCAAGGAGAGCCGCTTCATCGGCGTGCGCTTTACATCGAGCGATCCGCAGCTGGCCGCCGATATCGCCAACCGGCTGTCCGACAGCTATCGCACGTCGCTGGCAACGCAGGGCGTCGTTGAGATTGACGAACAGCAAGAAGTTCTGCAGGGAAAAATCGAAAAGCTGGTGCCAGAATTGGCGACGCTTGAGACCCAAGTCGATCGCTATCGCGGCGAGATCAATGTGTTCAAGGGCGGATCGCAGAACACCGGCCTCATCGAGCAGCAGATGTCGGAATTGACGGCTGAGCTGACCAAAGCCAAGGCCTCGCGCGGAGAAGCCGAAGCGCGCGCCAAGTCGGCGCGAGAAATGATGAAGCTCGGCTCGGCCGACGCGCTGCCGGACGTGCAAAAATCGCCGCTGATCCAAAACCTCGTGCAGCAGCGGGTGCGTATCGAGCGGCAGATTTCCGAACTCTCGGCTTCGCTATTGCCGGGTCATCCGCGCATGCGCCAGCTCAATGCCGATCTGGCCGGGCTGAAGAAGCAGCTGACCGGTGAGATCGCAAAAACCGTCGATAGCCTCGACAAGGAAGCCAAAGTCGCGCAGGGCCGCGAGGACAGCATCAAAAAGAGCCTCGACGATATCAAGGCCAAAGTCGTCACCAACGCGCCGGAAGAAGCCAAACTGCGTCAGCTCGAAGCCAACGCCAAGGCCAAGCGCACTGAGCTCGAAAATCTGCAAACGCAGCTTGAGAGCAATCGCAAGAAACTCGACACCCGGGCCCAGCCCGTGGTCGCGCAGATCATTTCAAAAGCCCAAGCCGCCAGCGTGCCGATTTTCCCCAAGAAAGGTTCGCTGACGGCGCTGATGTTCGTGGCGTCGCTGCTGTTTGGCACCGCCTGGTGCGTTACGCGGGCGCTGTTTAACGGCGCGCGCGGCGGCGGCTTGAGCGCTGGGCATAGGCTCAATGGCACAAACGGCGCGCTGAGCCGTGCCGAACCAATTCTGGGGTCGAAACCGAAGGGCCGCGACAGTGCGGCGGCGGCAGCGGTCAGTTCCAAATTACCGGGCAAGCCGGTCGACAGCACACCTGACGGCGAAACCGTTCTGACAAGCCTGGTGCGCCGGTTGCGAGACAGCGCTTTGCCCGACGGCGGTCACCGGACCATCATTACCGGCGAGACACTGGCGATTGACGCCAGCGTTGAAGCCATCGACCTCGCTAAGGGCCTCGCCGATGGCGGCGCGCACGTGATCTTGATTGATTGGAGCCCGTCGGGGCGCGGTATCGGCGCGGTCGCTGGCACTCCGGCCGGCCGCGGGCTGACCGAACTTATCCAAGGCGATGTCAGCTTCGAAGATGTCGTCAAACGCTTGCCGGGCAGTGCCGTCCACTTCATCAGCTGCGGCGCGCCACTCGATGAAACCGAGATCGAACCAGATCAGCTCAACCTTGTGCTCGACGCGCTTGATGAGGCCTACGATCATATCGTCGTCACCGGTTCGCACGCCGATGCGCGCGATCTGTTTGAAGCCATTCAGGGCCGGTTTGACGCTGGCGTCGTTGTCGCCGACGCCAAAAAACGCTCGTCCGTCATCGAGGATCCCGCCGGCACGTTCCTTGGCTTCGAAGTGGCCGACATCGATGTCATCCGCTTTGCCCGCACGGCTGCTGCGGCGGCGCCCGTCAACCAGCGCATTTTACGTGCAACGCAGAGAGGCGGCAGCGAAGTCCGCCCCGTTTAGATTTTTGCCTATGGGTGATCGCGCACCGGGCTAACTGGTGCTGCGGGATTAACCATTTCATTTTTTCCAACTGCACCTGAGCACGAATTTTGCAGGACCCGCTTTGGTCAGACGAAGCCGTTTTGAGCCGTTGATTTGGCGTACGACCCGGTGCGGGACGATTTTTGAAATGAAAAGGCGTTCGACGAAGCTCTTGAAAGCCGCGCTGTCCGCCCTGCATTACTCGGGCGCTGACGGGCTTATCCGGCCGTTTACGACTGGAGACGGCGTGATTTTCATGCTGCACCACGTCACGCCCGTACCGGCCCGCAGCTTCGAGCCAAACCGCATTCTCAAGATCACCCCAGATTTTCTGGAATCGGTCATTCGCCAGGTGCTCAACGCCGGGTTTGAAACGATCGCGCTCGACGATGTGCCAGAACGGCTCGCAGCGGGCGGCAAGAAAGCGCCGTTCGCCGTCTTCACGCTCGATGACGGCTACAAGGACAACCGCGATCACGCCTACCCGGTATTCCGCCGTTTCAATGTGCCGTTCACGATCTACGTTCCGACCGATTTCGCGGACGGACGCGGCGACCTGTGGTGGCTGACGCTTGAGGAGGCTGTCCGCAAGTCTGCCAACATCGCCGTCGAAATGAACGGCGCGCGCCAGACGTTCGACCTCAGCAGCGATGCAGCCCGCGCTGACGCCTTCGAGACGCTCTATTGGTGGCTGCGCGATCTGCCCGAGGATCGCGCGCGCGCCATCACCCATCGCTTCGCCCGCGACGCTGGCTTCGACCCCAACCAGATCTGCCGCGACCTGGTCATGACTTGGGATGAGATCCGGGCACTCGCTGCCGATCCGCTGGTCACGATCGGCGCCCATACCCGCTCGCACTATGCACTGGCAAAACTGCCGCTCGAGAAGGCCCGCGTTGAGATCAGCGAGAGCGTGGCGCGCGTTGCGAGCGAACTCGGCAAGCCGTGCCGCCACTTCAGCTATCCCTACGGCTGTGAACACAGCGCCGGTGAACGGGAATTTCAACTAGCCAAGAAACTCGGGCTGGTGACCGCCGTTACAACCCGCAAAGACCTGATCCACGCGGCCCACAAGGATACGCTGACGGCGCTGCCGCGTCTGTCGCTCAACGGTGATTTCCAGGATCCGCGCTACGTCAAAGTTTTGCTGTCGGGGGCGCCGTTCGCGTTTCTCAACGCGCTGCAGCGCTTTTCGCACCACGACGCTAACCCTGGCGTCGACGCGTAAGCCCTGGCCGGGTCGCGTCACCCGTCGGGCTTTTGCATCCACTTGATTAGGACGCCCGCTGGAAGGACCCACGCCAGCCCCGCGACAATGTAAAACAACAGTTCGACGAGTTTGTTGGCATTTTGGACCTGTAGGACAATCGCGACTCCGAGCGCCAAAATCGCGTAAACAGCAATCAAGGCCAAGAGCCCGAAGGCGCCGGCGAGTTTACGTTGGCGTTGTGTCATGTTCAGTCCTCGGCTGGCCATTGTATTGCGAACGCGCGCGCATTGGGTTTGGATCCGCGCCGGATGGGCGCATTGCCGCCCGGTCCGATCCGGGGGTATCACGGGTTGTCATTGACCGGGCTAGGACAAAACCGCCGATGCTGATGGGCTCGAACGTTGGACGTCAGGACGCCGCTGGGATGCAGCGCTGGAGTGCGGCCGAGGCCGCCTCTGGCAACCGCGCGGTCGAACTCTGGTTGTGGTCGGTCGCGGCGCTGGTGTTTGCGATGATCGTGGTCGGCGGGGCGACGCGGCTGACGGACAGCGGGCTGTCCATTACCGAATGGAAGCCGATCCTCGGCGCGATCCCGCCACTGAGCGACGCCGATTGGCAGGTTGCTTTTGAAAAGTACAAGCAGATCCCCGAGTACCATCTCGTCAACAAAGGCATGGCGCTCGAGGCCTTCAAGACAATCTTTTGGTGGGAGTGGGGTCATCGCTTTCTCGGGCGGATCATCGGTCTGGCGTTTGCGCTGCCGCTGGTGGCGTTGTGGGCTGCGGGCCGCCTGCGCGCGGGGCTCGCGCCAAAGCTCGTCGGCGTGCTGGCGCTGGGCGGCCTGCAGGGCGCATTCGGCTGGTACATGGTATCGTCGGGTTTGAGCGAACGGGTTGACGTCAGCCAGTACCGGCTGGCGCTGCACCTGACGACGGCCTTCACGATTTTTGCAGCGCTGATTTGGCTGGCGCTCGATGAGCGTCGTGCGAGACATCCTGCGGCCGGGGGCTATGCCAGCCGCAGCGTTCAGCGTCTCGCTGTGGCGCTGACGGTCCTGGTGTTTGCGCAGGTGATCCTCGGCGCATTCGTTGCAGGCCTCAAAGCCGGCCTCGTCTACAACACCTGGCCGTCGATG
>JANMOL010000068.1:0-2042 GCA_031369245.1 Hyphomicrobium sp.
GGTCACGTCAAATCGACTACTTGCAAAGATTGAGTTGGAACAGCGGAGTCTGTTCGTATTTCACAACTACCCGCCATCGGTTCGAAGCCAATAAGATGTACAAAGAATGTAATACGATGGAACGCTACTCTAAGGGAGTGCCCTACGCCGTTCCCTACTCTAGGGAATGACCAAGAATTTCTCGATACGGTATCGATCTATTGCCCTGAATCCACTGATGTTCTTGAAAAGTTCAAAACTAACTTATTGAAATTATTGATGTTTTACTCCCTTACCAAGGGAGTGCTCTACCACTGAGCTACGGCAGCAAACGGAGTTCCCAACAGCGAGCATGACGCCAAGAGGCCGGCGCACGCGTTGCAGGCTAATGAAAAGTCCACCTGAATCGCGCGGACACTGCCATAAGCCTTTGCGCCCGGCAAGCAGCATTGGTGGCCGTGGCGCGGACGCCGCCGCCATGCTCGGCATCATGTCAGGCATTGGGGGTGCAACGGTGGCAATGAGTTGTGCGGGGTGGTGCGCCGTCGCAGACGTCCTGCGCTCATAGGGGTTTGATCATGGACAAGCCAAAAACCGGCTCGAAACCCGGAAATGACCCCAAAGCCAGAGCCCGCGAACTGCGGGCTCAAACACTTGCGGGCGAATTGCGCGCCAACTTGAAACGGCGCAAAGCTGCAACGCGTCCAGCGCCTGAGATCGCTGAATTGGCCGAAAAACGAGAACCCGACGACGGTTCTGGCGGCTAAAGCCAGTTTGGGCCGGCCTGCCTCTTGCCGGAAGCGGCGCGAACCGCCTATTCATGCCGGCGCTCGTCTGGCGACTCGCCAGTGATTGGACTGTGCTGGCCCCCCGGCACCCTGAGACGGAAAATCATCGACCCATGGATCGCATCAAGATCACCGGCGGCAAACCGCTCTCAGGAACCATTCCTATTTCAGGCGCCAAGAACGCAGCTCTGCCGCTGCTGATCGCAGCCCTGCTGACCGAAGACCGGCTGACGCTCAAGAATGTGCCGAATTTGGCCGACGTCAATTTGTTGATGCGCATTTTGCGCAATCACGGCGTTGATTTCGCAGTCGATGGCAAGCGCACCGGGCTCGCGATGCATCTCGGCGAAACGTTTCATCTGACCGCCCGCGATATCGTCGATACGACGGCGCCGTATGAAATGGTGTCGCGTATGCGCGCCAGTTTCTGGGTGCTCGGGCCGCTCATCGCGCGCATGGGGCAAGCCAAGGTCTCGCTCCCGGGCGGATGCGCCATTGGCACGCGGCCAGTCGACATGCATCTGACCGGTCTCAAAGCGCTCGGCGCCGAGATCGATATCGAAGCCGGATACGTCGTCGCTAAAGCCCCAAAGGGCCTCAGGGGCGCCCATATCGTGTTCCCAAAAATATCCGTTGGCGCAACCCATCAGGTGTTGCTCGCCGCGGCCCTTGCCAAGGGCGAAACCGTCATCGAAAATGCCGCCCGCGAACCTGAGATCGGCGATGTCGCCGATTGCCTCGTCAAGATGGGCGCGCGCATCGACGGCATCGGCACATCGATCCTGCGCATCCAAGGCCGGGACCGGTTAGAAGGCGCCGTCCACACCGTTGTGCCGGACCGGATCGAAACCGGGACCTTCGCGTTTGCGGTTGCAGCGACTGGCGGCGACGTGACGCTCGAAGGGGCCAAGTTCAGCCATCTCAAAAACGCGCTCGAAGTGCTCGCTCAGACGGGCACGCGCGTTGAAGACACCGGCAGCGGCATTCGCGTGACGCGCAACGGCGGCGGCATTCAGCCAGTGTCGATCGAGACGCAGCCGTTCCCTGGATTCCCGACCGACCTGCAGGCCCAGCTCATGGCCCTGCTGACGCGCGCGAGCGGCACCAGCGTGATCCGTGAGACGATCTTCGAGAACCGCTTTATGCACGTCCAAGAGCTGGCCCGGCTCGGCGCGGATATCGTGCTGCACGGCGATACCGCGACCGTTAAAGGCGTCAAAACGCTCAATGGCGCGCCGGTCATGGCGACTGACCTTCGAGCCTCGGTCTCGCTGG
>JANMOL010000089.1:0-2974 GCA_031369245.1 Hyphomicrobium sp.
GACGGCACCGCACGCCGGATCATCAAATCGGGACAGGTGTTCAATCGCATTCATGTCGATGACATCGCGACCGCCGTCGCTGCTGCCATCGCGGCACCGGCACGAACGCGGATCTACAATATTGTGGATGACGAACCGGCCGCACCCCAGGATGTCGTGGCCTATGGCGCAGGCCTGCTCGGCGTGCCGGTTCCGCCAGATCTCGATTTTACGACCGCCACGCTGTCGCCCATGGCCCGCAGCTTCTATTCCGAGAGCAAGCGCGTCTCCAACGCCCGCATGAAAGCCGAACTCGGCGTTCGCCTTGCCTATCCCTCCTATCGCGAGGGCTTGCAACGGCTCGCCCGCCACACGGATTAGCGTTTTTCAACCGTCCGCCATGAGACGAACGCCATTCCGCCCGAATGCCAGTCAAATGTCCGCTCCGGGTTGGAGCAGCGTCATTTTTTGGGCGCTGAAATCAAGTGCTGGGAGATGTTTTATGCGTCGTGCGGTGTCGTGGCTGAGCGTATGGGCCGGGCTGGCGCTAGTGCCATACGCGCACGCTGGGCAAACAGCTGCGGTTGACCCAGCCCATGCGCTGGCGGCAAAATTTTCCAGCGATGGCGCCAGCACGCCGATGAACCCGAAACCCGACAGCGCCAGGCAAGTCGCCGGGGCCACGAGTCCCGCCGCCGGTGCCACGAGTCCCGCCGGGGCCAAGGACCAGCGCCCGTCGCTCGACTATGAAATGGAAATGCTGAAGCGCGCCCGCGCCGAAAACGCCGAGCGCCGCCCGGCCGCACCACCAGCCTCAGCGGCACCTAAAACGGCAACTTCGGCAGGCGTAACACCGCCGCCACCCACATCAGCACCACCCACTTCAGCACAAGGCCCGGCGCTCACTTCGCCCGCACCGTCCCTGCTTATCGTGTCGCCTCCCACCACGCAGCCCGCCGCGAGCGCACCGGCACAAGCAGTTGCGCCGCCGCCAGCTGCGGCCCCGGACGCCCCCGCCGCCGTTGAAGTCAAGGCTGAGCCGAAATCCGTTTCGCCGCCAGCGAACGTTGAGGCGAAAGCCGAGCCAATTCCCGCCGCCGCCCCGCAAGCGCTTGCAGCACCCCTGGCGGCTACGCCGCCACTCAAAGCACCACTGGCGGCTACGCCGCCACTCACAGCACCACTAGCGGCTACGCCGCCACTCAAAGCGCCCATCGCGGCTTCGCCGCCGCCCGCAGCGCCCGCAACGATCGCAGGCCCGCCCGCTCCGCGCGCCACGATCCTGGTGGTGCTCGAGACCAAGTCATCGGGCACCGCTGGAGGTTTGCAGCGCATCGCCAACCCGCCCGATCCCATCATTTGCCTCGGCGACGACTGCTATCTGTCGTCCGGCTATGAAACCGCAGCCCGCCGTCTGCCGCGCAACGAAGCGCTGGCGCTCAAAAACTCGTCTGAAGCCAGCGCGTCATCGTGCAAAGACAAAACGGCGTGCGTCTTTCGGGATGTGCCGGTGGCGCGCGGAACCGAGCTGAGGCTGGTCGATTTAAGCAGCGCAAGCCACGATAATCACACGCCCGTCGACGTTCGCGCCGACGTATCGTGCGCCGTGACCGACGACGAACTGACCTGCGATGAACCCGTCACCTCGCCCGATCACCGCATCTGGATCGTGCCCGAGGTCACAGCCACTAAAGCGGGTGCCGCCGGTCTCGAAGATGCCTTGGCGCAAGGTTTGCCCGAGGAAGACGTGACCCGGGTCTCCGATAAGTGAGCCGCTAGACCAGCTCCTCGATGGCGCTGAACAGCAGGTCCAGATCTTGGGGACGCGACAGCCGGTGCTCGCCGTCGGGGATTTCGATCAGGCGAACATGGCCGCCGGTGAGAAACGATATCAGTTCGCGAGTATGGGCGGCCGGAACATCGGGATCCTGCAAACCCTGTAGAATGATCACCGGGCGGCCGTGATCGAACGGTTCACGCGCCAGCAAATGCTGGCGCCCGTCTTCGATCAGCGCGCGCGTGATCGTGTAGGGCGCGGCATAGGCGGATGGCCGCAAATGAAAACCCTGCTCGAGAATTTCGCGCCGCACGTCGTCTGGGAATTTCTTCCAAATCAATTCTTCGGTCATGTCCCAGGCCGGCGCGATCAGCACCAGACCCTTGATCCGGGCGGCTTGAGCGGGTGCCTCCCGCATCAGCTTGCGCAGCAGCACCAGCGCGATATGCCCGCCCATGCTCGACCCGATGATGACCTGCGGGCCGCTACTGACGCGGGTGAAGATCGCGGCGGCTTCTTCCAGCCAGCGGCCGATCGTGCCGTCGGTGAATGCGCCGCCAGAGACGCCGTGGCCCGAATAGTCGAAACGGGTGGCACCGTGCCCGCGGGCCTGCGCCCAATCCGCGATGGCGCTCGCTTTCGTCGACGCCATGTCGGACATAAAGCCGGACAGCCAGAACAAGCCGGTTCCCGGCCCATTTGAACTGATCGTCGCGATCTCCCGTGCGGCGTTGGCTGTGCCAACGATCAAGGTTTGCGGTTGCGGCACCTGCACCTTATAGAACCCCCCGGGGTTACCAACGAGGACTGAGAGTGCCCGAGCGCTGGACCGTGCTGCAAGTGATTCCGCGCATGCGCGCTGGCGGGGCCGAACTTGGCTGTTTGCAGATCGCCGAAGCCCTCGTCAAAGCCGGGCATCGCGCGATGGTGGTGTCGGAGGGCGGCCAGCTGGTTGACGGCCTGCTGGCGGTCGGCGCCGAACATATCGTCATGCCGGTCGCAACCAAAAACCCGGTGACGCTGGCATTGAACGCCCGGCGGCTGGCAGACATCGCCCGCCGCGAAAACGTCTCACTGCTGCATGCCCGCAGCCGTGCACCCGCTTGGAGCGCGCTCATCGCGGCCCGGCGCTGCAAAATCCCGTTCGTGACGACCTACCATTCGGAATACTCCGAACGCGGGCGTCTCAAAAATCTCTACAACAGCGTCATGGCCCGC
>JANMOL010000102.1:0-1771 GCA_031369245.1 Hyphomicrobium sp.
GGTCGGTGCCGCCATTAAGCAGCACGCCCCGAACGCCTTCGTCATCTGCATCACCAACCCGCTCGACGCCATGGTTTGGGCGCTGCAAAAATTTTCCGGCCTGCCCGCCAATAAAGTAGTCGGCATGGCAGGCGTGCTCGATTCAGCGCGCTTTTCCTGCTTTCTCGCGGAAGCCGCCGGCGTCTCGATTGAAGACGTGCGCGCCATGACACTCGGTGGCCACGGCGATGATATGGTGCCGATGGTGCGCTATTCGACGATCGGCGGCGTGCCGCTGCCCGATTGCATCAAGCTCGGCATGTTCACGCAAGAGGCGCTCGACGCCATGATCAAGCGCACGCGCGGCGGCGGCGGCGAGATCGTTGCGCTGCTCGGCAATGGCTCAGCGTTCTATGCGCCAGCGGCATCCGCGATTGCCATGGCCGAGAGCTATCTGCACGACAAGAAGCGCATGCTGCCGTGTGCCGCCCATCTCACCGGCCAGTACGGTCTCAAAGACATGTACGTCGGCGTGCCGTGCATCATCGGCGCGGGCGGCGTCGAGAAGGTTGTCGAGTTAACGCTCAATGCCGAAGAAAAAGCCATGTTCGACACCTCGGTTGCATCGGTGAGCGGGCTGGTCGCCGCCTGCAAAACCATCAAGCCGAGCTTGGCATGATGCGGGTGCTCGCAGTCGTCTTAGCGGGCGTTGCCGCCTCAACAATGCCCAGCACGTCCGCTGAGGCCCGCACCTGCAAACAACTGCGGGCGCTGTGCTGGACCATGCGCGCAAACGATAGCGACTGCACCAAGCCATATCTGCAGTGCCTGACGACGGGGACATTCGTGACGCCGCTTGGCCGCCGATTCAAAGCGACAACACGCTAAAAAAGAGCGGCGCTTCGGGCCTCCCTGCGAAGACGGCGATCGACGAACGACAGCTGGAAGCGCCAACGAGAGAGACTTCCCATGAACATCCACGAATATCAGGCCAAGCAGCTCTATCGCGAATACGCCATTCCGACGCCGCAGGGCTTTGCGGCTTTCTCGGTCGATGAGGCTGTTGCTGCCGCCAAAAAGCTGCCCGGCCCGGTCTGGGTCGTGAAAGCGCAGATCCACGCCGGCGGACGCGGCAAGGGCACGTTCAAGGAAAAAGATGCCGGCGACAAAGGCGGCGTTCGCCTCGCCAAGTCGATCGACGAGGTCAAAACCTTCGCGCAGCAGATGCTCGGCAAAACGCTCGTGACCATCCAAACCGGCCCGGCTGGCCGCCTCGTCAGCCGGCTGTACGTCGAGGACGGCTCACAAATCGATCGCGAACTCTATCTCTCAGTCCTGGTCGATCGCGCCACCTCACGCATCGCCTTCATCGTCAGTCAGGCTGGCGGCATGAACATCGAGGACGTCGCGCACAATACGCCGGAACAAATCCACACCGTCTCGATCGACCCGGCCACGGGCTATGAGCCGTTCCACGGCCGCAAAATCGCATTCGCGCTGGGTCTTAAAGGTGAGGCTGTCAAAGAGTGCAGCAAAATCGTCGAAAACCTCACCCGCATGTTCGTTGAAAAGGACATGAGCCTGCTCGAGATCAACCCGCTGGTCGTGACCAAAGACGGCCGCCTGATCTGCCTCGACGGCAAAATGGATTTCGACAGCAACGCGCTCTACCGCCATCCCGAAATCGTCGCCATGCGCGATCTTGGCGAAGAAGACCCGACCGAAATCGAAGCCTCCAAGCACGATCTGGCGTTCGTCAAACTCGATGGCACCATCGGCTGCCTGGTCAACG
>JANMOL010000103.1:0-1534 GCA_031369245.1 Hyphomicrobium sp.
GCGCCTGAAGATCGTTATCGCGATGCCGATTGTTGCAGCGACACTTGTGGCAGCCCTCGTCTGGACGATGCCCAACCGCTACGACGCCTCGGCCATTGTCCAGATCGATCCGCGGCAAAAATCGATCGCCAATCTCGATTCTGTTGTTGCCGACCTCAAGGGCGATCAGCCGACAATCGAAAGTGAAGTCGAAATCATCCGCTCGCGGCCGATCATCCTGCAAGTCATCGAAACGCTGGATTTGCGCAATGATCCGGATTTCGCGCGCACGCCGCTGAGCACGCGCATCTTGCGGAAAATTGGCCTTGCCAGCCCAGCATCAACAGATCGTGCGGCGGCGCGCGCGCCCGCCAAGCCGCATGACCAGATTGGCGACATTCTGCGTCTTGACGAACCTGGGTCATCGCAGCCCGAGCGTGATGAGGTCGCGTCGGCGTTTTTGGATAAGCTGAAGGTCATGCGCGTGCGCAACACGCTGCTGATCGATATCCGCTTTTCGGCAACGGACGCCGTCAAAGCAGCCCGGATTGCCAATACGATTGCCGAAACCTATCTCAAGGATCAGCTCGATTCCAAAACCCGGGCGGCCGCGACGGCAACCGGTCTGCTTGAAGAAAAAATCGACGAGATGCGCACCCGCCTCAGTGCTGCCGAGCGCAAGGTCGAGCAGTGGAAGGCCGCCAATAACGTTTTCGACACCGAAGGCCAGGTCCTGTCAGAAAAACAGCTTGCGCGTTTGATGGAGCAGACGGTCGTTGCCCGCAACACCACCAGCGAAGCTCGAGCCAAGTATGAGCAAGTGCAAAAACTGGTGCGCGCTGGCGATGGCGGCACGGCCATCGTCGAGGTTCTCCAGAGCCACACGGTGCGGCTGTTCAAGGAACAGCTGGCGACCGTCACGCGCAAGGCGGCTGAGCTTAGAACCCGCTATGGCCCCAAGCATCCCGAAATTCTCAAGATCAACGCCGAAGTGGCGCAGGCGGAATTCCAGGTCCAAGCCGAAGTCGACCGGCTCGTCATCAATCTCAAAAATGAAGCGGACGTTGCGGAAGCGCGCGAACGCCAGCTTGCGCAGAGCCTGACGCAGTTGAAAGATCAGCAGGTTGTTTCGAAAGACGCCGGCGTCGATCTGAAGGATCTTGAGCGCGAAGCGGCAACCTCCAAGCAGCTGTTTGAATCGCTCATGACCCGCTACAAGCAAACCGCTGAAACGCAAGGCTTCCAGCTGCCTGATGCGCGGATCATCGAAAAGGCGGACGCGCCGCTGTTTCCAGCCTCTCCCAAGCGCACCCAGCTGGTGCTGATGGCGGCGGCTGGCGGTTTTGTGATGTCGCTGGCGCTCGCGGTGCTGCTCGAACTCATGGCTCCCGGCATCAGCCGCCCCGAAGACGTCGAACGGGCACTCGAAATCGCTCATTTGTCGTCCATCCCGGCGCTGTCCGACGTTGGCGGCGAAGTTCCGCCCGCCAAGGCCGTGCGCTTTGTCGTCGCCGAACCGTCGAGTGTCTACTCGGACGCGATCCGCAGTGCGCGC
>JANMOL010000107.1:0-1909 GCA_031369245.1 Hyphomicrobium sp.
CGAACGACGTGACATCAGTTCTCAATCGCTATGACGAGCGCTGTGCGCTGGCCGAGCTCTAAGCCGACGCAGCGCAGCGTGCGGTCGCCGTGCGGCTTGACGAACTGCAGCAGTCGCTCGGTACCTCGCGCCTGAAACCCACGGTGCTGACGCGCTGGTTCACAAAACCCGCGGACGCACTGCGCGGGATTTACATCCATGGCGCCGTCGGCCGCGGCAAAACCATGCTGATGGACCTGTTTTTTGAAGAGTGCAGCTTCGAGCCCAAGCGCCGCGTGCACTTCCATGAATTCATGGCGGATGTCCACGATCGCATCGCAGCCGCCCGCGCGTACGTTGACGGCGATCCCATCCCGCACGTCGCCAGCGCACTGGCCAATGATGCCGGGCTGCTGTGCTTTGACGAGCTGCACGTCACTGATATTGCCGACGCGATGATTTTGGGCCGCCTGTTCCAGGCCCTGTTCGCCGCTGGAACCGTGGTGGTCGCGACCTCGAATGCGCATCCAGCACAGCTCTACAAAAACGGTCTCAACCGCCAGCTATTCCTGCCGTTCATTGGGCTCATCGAGCAGCATATGGACGTTGTCGCGCTGCCGTCCGCCAAGGATTTCCGGCTCGACAAGCTGTCCGGCGCGCAGCTCTATTTTACGCCCGCCGACGCCCGCGCGCACGCCAGCCTCGATGCCCATTGGGATCGCTTGACGGGCCGCCACCCGGGCAAATCCGTCGAGCTCGACGTCAAGGGCCGCCGCTTGACTATACCGCTGGCTTCAATGGGCGTCGCGCGGTTCGCCTTCGATGACCTGTGCGCCACGCCGCTCGGCGTCAATGATTACCTGCACATTGCCCATGCCTTCCACACCGTCATTCTCGATGGCATCCCGGTCATTGATCCCGAACGGCGTGACGTCGCGCGCCGCTTCATCAACCTGATCGATGCGCTCTATGACAGCCGGATTTGCCTGATCGCCTCGGCGGCCGCAGAACCAAACGCCCTCTACCCCAAGGGCGACGGTGCCGATTTGTTCGAACGGACCGCCTCCCGGTTGACCGAAATGCGCTCCGAGGCCTACCTGGCTGGCCATTCCAGCGGCCGGGTGTGGAGCTGAGCCGAGGGCTAGACTTTCGGCCGGGCAATCGCGCTGGCGCTTGACGCGCCAAAAATTGTCACTAGGCAGCTTAGACAAAATCCTGCACTGCACCTAACCCCGCTGACATCCACCTGGAGACCATGAGCATGGCGCGCACCAAGATCGCATTGATAGGGTCTGGCCAAATTGGCGGCACCCTGGCGCTTCTGGCGGGCCTCAAGCAACTGGGCGACATCGTCTTGACCGACGTGATTGAGGGAACCGCCAAGGGCAAGGCGCTCGATCTGGCGCAAACCGCCGCGGTCGAAGGCTACAATGCCAAGCTCTCGGGCGCCGGGCCGGATGGCTACGCCAGCATCCACGGAGCCGACGTCTGCATCGTCACCGCCGGGCTGCCGCGCAAGCCGGGCATGAGCCGCGACGACCTGGTCAGCAAAAATCTCGAGGTCATGGAGCAGGTCGGTGCCGCCATTAAGCAGCACGCCCCGAACGCCTTCGTCATCTGCATCACCAACCCGCTCGACGCCATGGTTTGGGCACTGCAGAAATTTTCCGGCCTGCCCGCCAATAAAGTAGTCGGCATGGCAGGCGTACTCGATTCGGCGCGCTTTTCCTGCTTTCTCGCGGAAGCGGCAGGAGTTTCGATTGAAGACGTGCGCGCGATGACGCTTGGCGGTCACGGCGACGATATGGTGCCGATGGTGCGCTACTCGACCATTGGCGGCGTGCCGCTGCCCGATTGCATCAAGCTTGGGATGTTCAGCCAGGAACAGCTTGACGCTATGATTAAACGAACGCGCGGCGGAGGCGGCGAG
>JANMOL010000120.1:0-3565 GCA_031369245.1 Hyphomicrobium sp.
GGTCACGGCCGACACGAGTTTTGACGCCCGCGCCAGCATCTCGGTCTTGATGCCGGTGCGATAGGGCAGCAGGTCGTGGCGCGTGCGCACCGCCATGACGACCTCTTCCAAGGCGGCGTTGCCGGCCCGCTCGCCGAGCCCATTGATGGTGCATTCGATCTGGCGCGCACCAGCCCGCACGCCCGCCAATGAGTTGGCAACGGCAAGGCCGAGATCATCGTGGCAGTGGGTCGAGATGATCACCTTGTCCATGCCCGGAACGCGCGTTTTCAACATCGTGATCAACGCAAAATATTCCTCCGGCGTCGCATAGCCAACGGTATCGGGGATGTTGATCGTGGTCGCACCGGCCTTGATGGCAGCTTCAATGACGCGGCACAGATAGTCGTGCTCGGTCCGCGTTGCATCCATCGCACTCCACTCGACGTCGTCGGTAAAGCCGCGTGCCCGCGAGACGGAGGCCACCACCCGCTCGTAGACCTGCTCTTGGGTCAGCTGCAACTGGTGCTGGCGATGCAGCGGCGACGTGCCGATGAAGGTGTGGATCCGTCCGCGCCGGGCAAACTTGATGGCTTCACCGGCACGGTCGATATCGGAGGCGTTGGCGCGTGCCAGACCGCAGATGACCGAATACTTGGCCAGCTTCGCGATTTCCGCGACGGCTTCGAAATCGCCCTCCGAGGCGATCGGGAAACCAGCTTCGATGACGTCGACACCCATGTCGTCGAGCAATTCCGCAACCTGAATTTTTTCCTCAAACGTCATCGTCGCGCCAGGGCACTGTTCGCCATCGCGTAACGTCGTATCGAAGATAATGATCTGATCGTGGACGTGTGCTGCCGGCTGCGGTGCGCCGGTGCTCTCGGTCGTTGCGGTCATGGAACTTGATCCTTGCCAGGTGAGACGAGAAGTCTCAATCGCGGTGCGTTCAGCTGATCTTGGGAGCCGTGCAATCCCCTGAGCGCCACCCGGCGAAAGCCGGGCTTATGCGGCCCAGGGGCCTGTAAGCAGGAGGCCACGAAACAGACCGCCTGTCAGCGACAGCTGGAAATGCGGCTGCGAACCCGCCGCCATCATCGGCGCGCACGCACGCTGACGCTCACGCGCCGCGGCAGGCTGGCAGAGGGTCTCAGTCAGGCACATATCCGTCAGTCCAGGCTCGCGAACACATTATATGTGACCGCACATAAGCAGAATTCGGGCTGCAAAATCAAGCCGCACGTTGCAGTACAGACCGCAAATTACAGCCGCAGCGTGCCGTCAGCGACGCGGACGGCGTGGCCGCCGATGCGGACCGCCTCCAGTTTACCGCGCGCGACGGTCATCGTCAGGCCGATCGCGCTTGGCCGGCCCATTTCGAGCCCCTGCTCGATGGTGCGCTTGTGCACGCCGTCCGGAAGGGCGTCAAAGGCGTGGATGACGTGCGCAAATCCGATCGCAGCCGAGCCGGTTGCCGGGTCTTCGGGTACGCCGATATCGGGCGCAAACATGCGGGCATGAAAGGCGGCGTGGCCCCGGACGCACTGGCGCGTATAGATGTACACGCCGTCGATGCCGTGATCGGTGAACGCGCGCGCCCAATGACTGGGCTGCACGCTGAGCTTGGACATGGCGTCGAGATTGGCAACCGGCACAAACGCGAACGTGCTTGATCCCTTGAGCAGTTGCGGCCGGTGATTTTCAAAACTGATCTCGTTGGGATTGAGACCGAGTGCCGCCGAGGTCTCTTCAGGCTGTTCGAGCGGCTGCAACGTGCCGGTTGGTTTGGGCGCATCGAATTCGCCGTAGGCTGCCCCGCCAGCGCGCAGCCGGATGCCAACGCGGATGCTGCCGATGTCTTCTTCGAGCGCAATGATGGCATCGCTTTCGCCGTTGACCATGGCGGACCGCAGATCAGCCAGCAGCACAGCCGCGCCAAGGGTTGGATGACCAGCAAACGGCAATTCGCGGCTCGGCGTAAAAATACGGATGCGGGCGGTGTGGCCGGCGTTGACCGGCTTCAAAACGAAGACCGTTTCCGACAGATTGAACTCGCGCGCGATGGCCTGCATCTCGGCTGGGCCAAGGCCATCGGCGTCCACGACGACAGCCAACGGATTGCCGCCGAGCGGCCGCTCGGTGAACACGTCCAAGATATAATAACTCAACGCCATGCCGTGACGTCCTCCCCCGCCCTCGCGCCGTCCCGACCGGCCGAAGCGGCGGCACCATGGAGCAAGGCCCCCGCAGCGCCAAGATATTTTTTAACCCTCAGATCGGACGCGCGGCGCTTAACAGATGCGAGACCAGCACGCGCGCATAGGGCGCCATCGCCAGGCCGTCGATGTCAGCAGCCTCGCGCACGGCAACAATTCCAGCCAGTTCTGGATCGGGATCGGCTGCCAGGTGCCGGTCGATCTTGTCCATCAGATCGCCGGTTGAAAGCCGCGCGGTGACCGGCAGCGCCAGCGAAACCTGGGCCCCGTCGCAGGTCAGATAAAACCCGTCACCCGCGACCAGATCGTCCGGACCAAGGCCCGTCTCCTCGGCCAGTTCGCGCCATACGCTCGCAGCAAGATCGATGGTGCCATCGGACGCTGCGTCACGCGCGTCAATAAATCCGCCCGGCAGATAGCTCAGACCCGCATTGATATTGCCCGGCCGCTGACGGCCCAAGATGATCGTGCCGCTGGCTGATCGAATGAGGGCCGAGCCAAAGCCATCGAGCACGCCAGCCTCTTCAAAGCCGCGGTGCCGCCAGTAGAGATAGCTTTTGAAATCCGTCCGCAGAAGACGCGCGCTCAATGCCGCGCCGTCGAACGTCATATCGTCGATCAGATGGATGACACCATTAAAGTAGCCTGCATTGACAAGCCGGGCCGCATCCCAATGGCGATCAATCGCGGCAGCGTTGGTGCGCGCGTACTGCCAGATGCCGTCGCCACCATGCAGCGCACAGCGCTTGATCCAACGAACGGTCGGGCTTGCAGGACGTGACAACATGCGTTGCGTTTCACCATGATTAACAAACGCGCGACGGCGCCGCATTCATGCACAGACTTAAGCACAGCGTCAGCATAACGACACGATGATGCCGTCAACACGCCACAACTGCCGCCGCCAACGGTTGCAAACGGAAATACTCTTGTTGCTGATATTGCGCGATATTTTGAAGCCGGCCGCGGTGGAAAAAAATCATCGTCTACAATGAAACCGTAGTTTGGTCATGAGCCCGTCACGATCGCCCTCTCATATCGCACACATCGACGCAGTCGCCGGGGGGTGACAGTCAAGCTCTCCCAACGATTGAAACCTGGTTTTTGAATCAGGTGTTGCAACGCCGCTCTGGCATGACGGGTCTCCGTTGTGTCGCAGCGCCGACCGCGAATTGAGCGTGAGCTGACAGCCCTCGGGCCTGCGGCTCACGGCTCCAACGTCTCCGAAGATGCCGCGCGAGTGGCAGCATCGGAAACGGGCGGCGGAGGTGCCCGCGCCACCGCCCCCCCGGTTGGTTCCCAGCCGCGTATACCCGCCCCTAGGGATAACAAGCAAGAAAGGGAGTGCACACGGAAGAAAAACAGTCAAC
>JANMOL010000127.1:0-4957 GCA_031369245.1 Hyphomicrobium sp.
GCGGGCCAGAAACCACGATTGCAGACCACAGCGGCCCGGGCGGTTGAATCGTCTGGGCCCGCTTGCTAGACACCCGCTAACCGGCTCTAAGCACAGTTCCCCGGAGCGCCTATGCCGTTCGATGCCAAAGTGAGTGACACCCGGGGCAGCGACAGTAAATCCTCGGAAACGCGCATCGCCGACGGGCGAGGAAAACTCGAAGTGAAAATCGTCGCTGGCAATTCCAATCGGCCGCTCGCAGATGCGATCAGCGCTTACCTCAAGCTGCCCATGACCAAGGGCCAGGTGAAGCGCTTCGCCGACATGGAAATCTTCGTCGAGATCCAGGAGAACGTCCGCGGCCAGGACGTGTTCGTTGTCCAGTCGACGTCGTTCCCAGCAAACGACAACATGATGGAGCTGCTGATCCTGATCGACGCGCTCAAGCGCTCGTCGGCTCGCCGCATCACCGCCGTCATCCCGTACTTCGGCTATGCCCGCCAGGATCGCAAGCCGGGCCCGCGCACGCCGATCTCAGCCAAGCTGGTTGCCAACCTGATCGAGCGTGCAGGCGCGGACCGCGTGCTGACACTCGATTTGCACGCTGGACAAATTCAAGGGTTCTTCGACATCCCAACCGACAATCTCTTCAGCGCGCCGGTGATGACGCGCGATATCGAGGAAAACTACGGCAAGACCGAGGATGTCGTGGTGGTATCGCCCGACGTTGGCGGCGTGGTGCGGGCCCGCGCACTGGCCAAACGGATCGGCGCGCCGATTGCGATTTGTGACAAGCGGCGCGAGCGTCCAGGCGAAAGCGAAGTCATGAATGTCATCGGTGAGGTTGACGGCAAGCGCTGTATCCTGATCGACGACATCGTCGATAGCGGCGGCACGCTCTGCAACGCTGCGGAAGCGCTGCTGAAAAACGGTGCGATCGAAGCCTCGGCGTACATCACCCACGGCGTACTATCGGGCGGCGCGGTCAACCGTATTCAAAACTCGCGGCTCAAGTCGCTGGTGATCACCGACTCGATCCTGCCGACCGAAGCCATCCGGGCCGCCAAAAACATTCGCATCATCTCGATCGCCCCGCTGATTGGCGAAGCCATTTTGCGCACCAGCCGCGAAGAGAGCGTCTCGAGCCTGTTTTACTGAACTTTTTTGTTTCGCCCTCAAGGCGACAGCGGCGAGCGTCGTCAGTATGGCCGCGTCACAGCATCTGTAATCGATGCTGGCGCCCAGGGCTGGGATGCCTGAGCTTGCTGGGGCGGCGAGGGCGGAGGCGGCGGCGGCGCAGCCCCGAGCCCCGAAGGTGTCGCCGGTTGCGTCAACGTATTGAAAAATGCGGTCAACGGCCCCGCAGCCGGTGGCGTTTGAGCCGCTGCCAGCGCCGGAGGTGGTGACACCTGCGATACCTTGCCAGCGGCCTGCGGCGCGCCTGCCTCAAGGGATGCACCCGACGCTTTGAGTTTCGCCGCTTCCTGCGCCCGCAATTTATACTGAAGACGCGCACGCCGCGCCGCTGGCGAGAGCGCCCGCCGCCCGATGCGTTTCGGGCTCAGTTCTGATTGATCGAGGTCGGCACGAGAGCGGGCCGCCACCAGCAAGCTTTCGGCTGCGATCAACGACAAACGATCGGTGAGCGGGACGGCAGCGCCGCTATGAAATCGCAAGCGCAGCGCGCCCGAACTTGCGCCACTGCCCTGCAGCAGGTCGATGCGGGTATCGAAAGGTGCCGACCCGTCGCTTGGAATAAACACGTCAAAAGGACTATCCGGCGGGCGCCCGTTAGCCGCAGGCAGTGCCCAACCGCCCGGCCCAAGTCTTGTGGCCGACGGCACGAGCGTGCCGTCCGGCAGCATGCCGATGACGAAGGTCGCCGGGCTTTCGACGGTTGCGGCTGCAGAACCGCTCGAACCGCCAAATTCGGCCACGTCGTGCGCGATTTCGGGCGGGTTTGCTGCCAGGTCAGTGCCAGCCCCAGCGCGAGGCGGCGCCGCAGCATCAACGGGCCCGGCCGCCACGACAGATCCGGTAACGGACGGCACGCCGTCAATCGTGGTGCGGAAGGCGTCCGAAGCAAATGTCGTCAGCTGATTGCAGTCCGCGTCTCGACAGCGCCGGGCTAACGCGGGGACCGCCTGCAGTACAGGCGCTGCGCCTTCGACTTTCGCGACCTCAACACGTCGTGTTTCATGACGTGGCAGCACGGCCGCCAGCGCGCCCAAGATCAGCGTGGCGGTCGCGAGGAAAACAAACACCATCGGCGCGGTATTATCGAGCAGCGCGAGCCCCAAAGCGCGGCGGCCCTCACGAAGGCTGAAGTCAACCGATGACGGAACGGCACCAGAACGAGCGCTATCCAAAAATGGCCGTTTCAATGGCCAATTCTTCGGGCTATCGCTGTCAATAGGCTCGGCGTTATCGAGAAACCTTGGAAACTCAGCGCCATCCATATCCAGATCGCCCCAAACCGGTGCGTGGTCGGGTTCTCCGATCTGCGGATAGGCAACTTCGATAGGCTTATCAGAACTACGAAACATCGCACCGGTATCACTGTTCAATGCAAGAACACTGCATTTGGAAGCGTAATCGAGTCTATTTTTGTCAAACGCTTAGTCAAATCAACCACGAGCGCACCATGCTCAGCGCATTCAACGGCCGTTTTTGCGTGACATTTTCAGTCTCGGCGCGAGGCACTGCTGCATGCTTCGCGACCGCCTTCATTCAGCGTACTGACCGCATGCCATGGATAGCATCAGTGAATGGAAATTAAACTCTAAATGACCACCCTAGTTAATGAATGATGTCCAAAAAGCCCGCAAAACAATAGCAATTGAAACAATCTATTATGCTCTAAAAAACCACATTGCGGAATTTAATGCCGTATCAGGCGCCACGATGGACAGCGCCACACAGATACTTCGTGGCAACGTGGTGGCGGGTCCCCACTTCAAAGTGAGTCACTTGTCAGCGCCGTCCGTGGCGTTTTACGCCCCCGCGGCCTGACAATTGGCGCACCGGCCGCGCAATTCGAGCGTCATGCTGCGCACCTGGAAGGTGTTGCGCTTGGCCCAGGTCTGTAGGGTTTTGATGGCGCTCGCACTATCAAACTCGGTCACCGCTCCGCAGGCATCGCAGATCGCGAATACGGCCTTACCTGGATGATGGGGATGATTGCACGCCACAAAGGCGTTGAGGCTTTCAAGGCGATGGGCGAGCCCGTCTTCAATCAGGCGCTGCAGCGCCCGATAGACGGTTGGCGGCGCGGTTACGCCGTGGCCGCGAACCTGCTCGATCAGCTCGTAGGCGCTGACCGGGCGGCCGGCGCCGCGCAGCGCTTCGACAATGATTTTATCCTGGTCGGCGGCTGAGCGGCGTTTGGTCGGGGTGCGCGGCATGGGTGATCTGCTCTGCTGCCGTGAACGAGTGGGCCCGCACTGTCTAGCGCGTTTTGGGGCTCAAAGCCAAAGCGGTTTTCCGCCTGTGATCGCTTTAGTTCGTCAGCCGAAGCGGAGCCAGCGACAGCGCAATCGTCTGGAACGCATTGGTCATCTCGCCTTCATTTTCGACATTGAGATACTTTGAGGGATCAGATGAGCAACCCTTCAAAAGGCTTTCAGCGCGCGACCCTTCAACGCCCACGCCGACGGAGTAGATGATAATACCCTGCGCCTTCATGCTGTCGCACAGCGCCTTGGCGTGCACATCGGCGTCGATATCCTGCGGGAAATACCGCGTGAAGTTTTCGCCGTCGGTCAGCAACAGCGCGATCTTGCGGTGGGCAGCCGTATTGTAGGGCTTAGGCTGGCTTGCAGCAGGCCAGATCGCATTCCAGTTCGGTGAAAGAAGATACCAGGCCCATGCCGTGCCAATTTCACCCTCGGTGCCACCGCTCAGCTTGAGCGCGGCAATTCGTGATTGCAGGACGGCGCTATCTGCTTCCAGCGGCAGGATCTCGCTTTCGAGGCAGGGCCAGTCCTTATCGTCGGCAAATACCCCAAAAAACGCCCCAGGTGACGGTGCGGTATCGGTCAAGGCAGCGGCGCCGAACCGCACGGGTACACAGGTATTGGTGGCAGGCGCTGCAGCCGGATCCCTGACTTGGCCCAAATAGCCACCAACATTAACCCCGGACGAAAACGGCGAGAGTGCAATACGAACGTCACTCGATGTCGTTTTGTCCGGCTTAAGAATATCTACAAAAAGTCCAGCCGCGGTTTTCAATTCATCGTATCGCCAGCCCGTCATGGAACTCGACAGATCGAGCATCAATGAGATTTCAAGTTCATTGAGAGGCCCAGCTTGAGCCGAGCTCGTTGTCTTTGCTTCTGACGACGTGAAACCAAACAGCCCCATAAAGTAGTTCGCGTGCGTAATATTGGCCTCGGCAACGACGGTGTTGGTCTTGGGATCGGCGGTCAGAAGCTTTGGCTGCACGCCCGTATTGGTGTTCCGGGCGAGCTTGAAATAGTTGTCGAAGACCTGCTCTGCCTGCTTTGTGCTACCCGTCAGCTGGAGCGTCTTCGCCGAGGCGAGCGTGGCGGCATCCAAGGTCTGCTGCATGGTCTGCTTGCGTTGCAGCATCATCACGTAATCGACGGTCAGCCCGACCATCCCGAACAGCGGGATCGAGACCAGCGCCGTGATGATCGCAACGGTGCCCGACGCGTTCTGCCGAAAGCACGTGCTGGTTGAACAACGAAACATGCAGTCTCCAAACGTTTGTGCAGTGTACGGAGTGAGGGATTTCCGATTGGCCAAGAAATTGCTAGGTGTAATTTGCATTAATTCGGCTTTTATAGCTTCAGATACATCCAGTGTTGCAATAAAACCATGAATGGCGTTTTTATCAATAGTTTCATTGGTTCGAGTCAATCCTTTCAGTGCTTCATATGGATTAGGATATCCTTCCCGACGCAAGATCGTTTGAATCGCTTCAGCGACAACCGCCCAATTTTTTTCCAAATCTTCG
>JANMOL010000422.1:0-5375 GCA_031369245.1 Hyphomicrobium sp.
GGGGCCGGGGCGGGCGCGGCGTGATGGTGCGTCGCCGCCGGGCGCGGCATACCGCGGCGCAGGCGGATGCGGTTGTCGTTCTCGTACAGGTCGATTTCGTTCAAGTCGTGTTCGCTCATCAGCGCGATCAGGCGTGGACGGGATCGGACGCCGGGTGCGCGGCCCATCCCAAAGTCCCCATTCCGACATCTCTTGGGCCGGTGCAGCGGCCGGTGCCACGGCCAGCGCCGACGTCACAGCGAGCGCCATTGTGAGGCCTTTGAGTGCCATCCGGGGCAACATGATGAGATATCCCATAAAGCGATGCTAACGCAGCAGCTTTGCCAATTCCGTCGGTCTGAAATGGTCCCCAAAACCGGCGATCACATGGCCGCTAAATGACCGGGCCGTTAACAGCCCGCACGCCATCAAGCGATCGGCGGAGACCGCGCGCGTTTGGTTAAGGCATCCCGCCGCTTTCAGCGGCCGCTGCACGCTGCCGTTCAGTCATCGTCCCGGCTGGCGCGCCGCAGCTTCTTGACACCCGAGCGGACCGTCTTGGCTTTGATGCGGCGTTCTTTCGACGCACGCGACGGACGCGTCTTGATGCGTGGCTTGGGTACGATCAAAGCCTCTTCGATCAATTCTTTCAGCCGCTTTTTCGCGTCCGAGCGATTCATTTCCTGGGTGCGGAATTGATCGGCCTGGATGATCAGTACGCCGTCCAGCGTCAGCCGCCGGCCAGCCAGCCGCGTCAGCCGCGCCTTGACGCTTTGGCTGAGTGCCTCGCACGCCTCCATATTGAAGCGCAGCTCGACGGCGGTCGAAACCTTGTTGACGTTCTGTCCGCCCGGACCCGACGAGCGCACGAAGCGTTCTTCAAGATCCGCGTCGTCGATCTCGACCCTGTCATTGATGCGCATTTACGATCGCGCTCCACTTCGTTTCAGGCTGCTGCGCTTCAAATCGCGGATGATTTCGCGCGCCGCATTCATCCCTGGCACCCCCGTCACGCCGCCGCCCGGATGCGCGCCCGATCCGCACAGATAGAGCCCCGGCACCGGCAGCCGGTAATCGGCATAGCCGAGCACCGGACGGGCCGAGAACAACTGCCCGAGGCCAAGCTGGCCGTGAAAGATATCGCCATCGATCAGGCCGAAACGCTGTTCGAGATCGAGCGGCGACAAAACCTGGCGATGCAAAACGGCCGCCTTGAAATTCGGCGCATGCCGCGTGACGGTCTCGATCACGAGATCGGCAAATGCCTCTTTTTCTTGGGCGTTGGACCAATTGCGGCCATCCGGCAAGTTCGGCGCGACGTGCTGGACGAACAAACTCGCGACGTGCTGGCCCTTGGGCGCCAGCGACGTGTCGAGTGTTGACGGGATCAGCATTTCGACGACTGGTTCTTTCGACCAGCCGCCGGATCGTGCATCGAGGTAGGCCCGTTCGAGATAGTCCATCGTTGGGCCGATCACGATACCGGCGCCGTGATGGACCGCCTGCTCTTTGCCCGGACGGCACGTAAAATCAGGCAACTCCGCAAGCGCGACATTCATCCGGAATGTGCCCGATCCGCTCTTGATACCGGTGAAGCGCTCGTGCAGTTCAGGCGCCACCGCGTTCTGCGGCACGACATCGCGAAACAGCAGTTTCGGTGGAATATTCGAGGCGACGGCCCGCGCCGTGATCTCTTCGCCCGAGGCCAGCACAACGCCGGCGGCGCGATCGCCGTCCATTTTGAGTGCGGCAACGGCTGCGTTGGTTCGGATAACGGCGCCGCTTGCGCGCGCCGAGGCGGCCATCGCTTGTGTGATTGCGCCCATGCCGCCGCGGGCATGGCCCCACACCCCGCTTTTGCCATTCACCGCGCCGAAGCAGTGGTGCAGCAGCACGTACGCGGTGCCGGGCGTTGAGGGTGCCGCATAGGCTCCAACGATGCCGTCGAAGGCGAACGCTGCCTGCACCGTCTCGTTCTCAAACCAGCGGGTCAAAATGTCGGCGGCGCTGGCGGTGAACAACTCCAGCAACAGGCGTTGATCCTCAAGCGGCAGTTTCAACACGCGCCGTCCGGCTGCCCCGCCCTTGATCAATTCGATCAGGCCGCCGCCAGCATTGGGCGGCGTGCGCCCAACAAGATCACGCAACACATTGGCCGCGCGCTCGAGTGCGGCGTCATACGCCGGCAGCCGGGCGGCATCGCGTGCTGAGAAGTCCGCCAGCGCCTTTTGCCTGGCCGCCAAGCCATAGGGCATCAGCAAGCCGCGGCCCGCATCGACCGGCCAGAAGTTGGCGGCGGGGCGTTCTAGAATGTCGAGCCGGTGGCGCGTCAGTTCAAGATCGGCGATGACCGTGGGGTTCAACAGGCTGACCGTGTACGACGCCACCGAGTTGCGAAATCCCGGCGCAAACTCTTCGGTGATGGCCGCGCCGCCAACGGTGGCATTCTTCTCGAGCACAACAACGCGCAATCCCGCACGTGCGAGATAGGCGGCAGCCGTCAGGCCATTGTGGCCCCCGCCCAGTATGGCGACATCGAAGTTCGGTTGGTTCATGGGCTGGGTTGTTGCGCACTTTTGCAGAACTTTGCAACGCCGCAAGGCGAACGAAGACCGGTATTGGGGGTTTGCTGCAGTGCGTCGCAAGTAACCGGGAGTAACGAAGCATTATCATTGCTTGCAACATCGTTACGCCTCACGATGGTTATTAAGATCGTGTTCAACTCTTGGTCCTAGCCTCGCTCCATCACGTCCTGCCCTGCCCATCCTATGATGACGCCGCCGCGGAGAACCCCATGAGAGCATTGACGCACTTCCTGACGGCTGGCGCTGCGGGCGCCAATCGCGACCAGAGCGCTCAGATTGCGGGACTGCTGGCGGCGATGACGATCCCGGCGATGTTTTGGACGGCCCTGATCGCTGGCGGCGCCAGCCTCGCGGGCATGGCCGTGACGGCGTCAGCGCTCGTTTTGACGGCAACAGCTATCGCAGCCTTCCTCGGTGCGGTGTGCGCCCCGATCATGCTGCGCGCATAATTCCAAGTCTGCACTAAACGCCCCAGCCGCAGCGCAATTCACGGCAGACGCCACCGCGCCGCCCGGCAATCGAACATTTCGCCGTGACGAAGCTGCACGACCGGCAGCTGTAGCTGGAAACGCAGCCGCGATAGCTGCCGCCCTTGTTGTAGCGGCAGGTCAAAAGCGTTTGGCAATCGCGTTGCGGATTGATGCCGCCGCCAGGCCCCTGTTGGGCGGCCAGCGGCAGCGCCGCCAGGCTCGAAAGCACAGCCATGCCGGCGAAACCGTGCAAGGTCCTGATCACCAAAAACTTGCGCATCGCAGCTACGCCTTGCGTTGCATATCAACCAGGCAAAGCATCGGTCAGTCCGGCCGGTCACGCAACCCCGTCCGGCAAAAAAGCCGCCGGGTTGGTTGTCTTGTTGCTTACTCGGCCGCGGCGCGCGCTTTGGGGCGCACATGCTCCATGTAATCGCCTAAAAGCAGCTCGCAAATGCGGCCGGGCTGATAGCGATGCTCACCGATTTCCGAAACCGGCGTCACTTCAGCGGCGGTGCCAGTGATGAAGCACTCGCTGAATAAACCGAGTTCATCGGGCAGGATCGCCCGTTCAATCACCTCGATGCCGCGGGCCTTGGCAAGCGCGATGACCGTGCGGCGCGTAATGCCATCGAGGAAGCAGTCGGGGTCGGGTGTATGGATGACGCCGTCCCGGATTAAGAACACGTTGGCACCGGTGCATTCGGCCACCCGGCCGCGATAGTCGAGCATCAGCGCATCGGAATACCCAGCACGTTCGGCGCGATGCTTCTCGATCGTGCAAATCATATACAGACCGGCCGCTTTGGCCTTGCACGGTGCGCAGGCTGGGTCGGGGCGGCGGTAGGTGGCGTGTGTCAGGCGGATGCCTTTGAGGCGCTGTTCCATGGGGAAATACGAGCCCCAGTTCCACGCTGCAACCGCCAGATGAATTTTTGAATGCTGGGCCGACACGCCCATTTGCTCGCTGCCGCGCCAGGCGATCGGGCGGACATAGCAATCGGTCAGCTTGTTGGCCGCCACGACATCCCGGCACGCCTGGTCAATCTGTGCGACGCTATAAGGGATTTCGAAGTCCATGATCTTGGCGCCCGCAATCAGGCGCTCGGAATGCTCAGTCAGCTTGAAAATCTCGCCGTCGTAGGCCCGCTCGCCTTCAAAAACCGCGCTGGCGTAATGCAAAGCATGGGTCAGTAAATGGACCTGGGCTTCGCGCCAGGGCACCAGATGGCCATCCACCCAGATCAAGCCATCACGATCGTGATAAGGAACGAGGTCTGCCATGCCGCTAGAAGTCCTTGACGATGGGTGAGCCGATGCCGCCAGCCGGTGCGTAGCTATGTTTAACCGCACTTGTTGTCAGCGGCAGCGGTAGCCTTAGAGCCACGCGGCAGCCCCCGCAAGCTTTCGGTTGCTGCAGTGCGCCGGTGCAATTTGACTTGAAACAGGAAACAATCAAGGCCAATAAGTCAACATGACTGACATAACGTCCGAGAGTGCGTCAGGCCGGCGTTCGGGGCCCACGAATTTGTTGAAGAACGGCAGCGCGCCCGATGACAGCGCTGGTCCTCCGCAGGCCGATCTCATCGCGTGCGTCGAGCTGTTCTATTTTGCCTATCGCGACTTCACCTGCGACCCCGATACGATCCTTGAGCAATACGGCTTTGGCCGCGCCCACCACCGGGTGCTGCATTTCGTTCACCGTAATCCCGGCCTCAAGGTCGCCGAACTTCTCGACATCCTGAAAATCACCAAACAAAGCCTGGCGCGCGTTTTAAAGCAGCTGGTCGATGAGGGCTTCATCATTCAGCGCGCCGGCGATGAAGACCGCCGCGAACGCCGCTTGTATGTCTCGGCCAAAGGCGCTCGGCTGACCGACAAGCTGACCCAAATCCAAGTCAAGCGTCTTGAGAAGGCGCTGCAAAAAGCCGGGCCCGAAGCGGAAACGATGACGCGCCGCTTTCTCCTCGGCATGATTGCGGAACAGGACCGCCCGCACGTCGAAGCGCTCCTCAGCCTATCCGGCATCGGCAAAGCCCGGCCGGGTGCACCGGGGAGCGACTAGTCCATGAAAACTTCTGCCTCCCCAAACCGGCCCGACCCGCTACCCGACAACGCGCCGCATATTCTGGTGGTCGATGACGACCACAAAATTCGCGCCCTGCTTGGACGCTTTCTCAGCGCCAACGGCTTTCGCGTCACCGAAGCAGCCGATGCCGCTTCGGCCCGCTCGTTCATGCGCGGGCTTTCGTTTGACCTGGTCTTGCTCGATGTGATGATGCCGGGCGAAAGCGGCTTGAGCCTCGCACGCGATCTCAAAGCCACGCGGCCGGTGCCGATC
>JANMOL010000177.1:0-4062 GCA_031369245.1 Hyphomicrobium sp.
AAGGAGACGCCGGGGCGTGTCACCCGGGCCTTCGAGGAGTTTTTTCGCGGCTATGGCGAGGATCCGGAAGCCATTCTGCAGAAGACCTTTGAGGAAATCGAAGGCTACGACGAAATGATCGTGCTGCGGGGTATCCGCTTCGAGAGCCATTGCGAACACCACATGGCGCCGATTATCGGGCGGGCGTGGGTGGCATATATTCCCAAAGGCCGCGTGGTCGGTATTTCCAAGCTGGCGCGGGTCGTGGACGCCTACGCCAAACGCTTGCAAATCCAGGAAAAGATGACCGCGCAGATCGCCAATACGATCCAGAAGGTGCTGAACCCGGACGGTGTCGCCGTTATCATCAAGGCCGAACATCACTGCATGACGACGCGCGGCGTGTACAAGCACGGCACCGACATGGTCACGAGCCGGATGCTCGGTGTCTTCCGCGACAATGCGATGACGCGTCAGGAATTCTTGGCGCTGGTGACGGAAGATCAGTCGCGCGGGTGAGCTTGTATTTACTCGGAGTCGCTATCGCTTTCCTCGCAGGAAACGCTGCCTAATTTTTGACGGTCGTAATCAACCGCCGCCAAGTACAGCCCCGATGAAGGGGCGACGGTGCCGCACGCCGTCCGGTCACGGGCTGCGAGTGCTGCTGCGATAGTGTCAGGGCGCCATTTGCCCTCGCCAACCAGCTTCAGACTGCCGACCATGGAGCGGACCTGATTGTGCAGGAACGAGCGCGCCGAGACACGGCACTGGATCTCGTCACCGGTCCGCGCCACGTCAAACATTTCGAGCGTTTTGAATGCTGACGATGCCTGACATTGCGTCGCGCGAAAGGTCGTGAAGTCATGATGGCCGACGAGCATCGAGGCCGCTTGCGCCATCGCGGCCACATCAAGGTCGTGCATCAGCCACCAGACCCGGTCGCGTTCGAGGACCGGTGGCGCGCGGCGGGTCAGGATGCGGTAAAGATAGTGCCGTTGCGTGGCGCTGAAGCGCGCGTCGAAGCCTTCGCCGGCCGCTGCGCAATCGAGCACGGCAACCGGCTGCGGCCGCAGATGGGCGTTGATCGCGTCGCGCACCTTGCCTGCATCCCAGGATTTCGACAGGTCGAAATGCGCGACTTGCCCAAGTGCGTGGACGCCAGAATCGGTCCGGCCGGCACCGCGAACGCCGGTCCGCTCGCCGGAGAATTTGTGGATGGCGTCTTCGAGCGCGCCTTGCACGGTCGCCAGCGCGGTTTGGCGCTGCCAGCCCGCGAAGGGCGTGCCGTCGTATTCAACTATAACGCGATAGCGCGGCATGCGGCGGGTCAGCCAATGGTTGCTTGGAGATGGGATCTTTCCCTATCCCGTCGCGTCATGGCTCACAATCGCCAACCGCCCGATGAGCGCCAGAACCCGCCGAGATCAATGGCAGCGCCAGTCTGAATGCGCCCTGACGTCTGAGGGCCCTGAAGTCTGAATGCGCAGCCGGTCTTAATGCCCAGCCGGTCTCAGTGCCCAGCCGGTCTCGATGCCCAGCTGGACTCAATGCCCTGCGGGTCCGGCGCTGACGCCGCCGCGCGGGGCATGGTCCATCATCTTGGCCCCAGAGCCGTAGCCCGGCGCAAAAACGCCGCCGCCGCCGTAACCCGAGCGGCCAACATAGCGCGGGCCATCGCTATAGTTGTAGTTGCGGATGGTGCGGTTTTCGTAGACCCGCGTTTCGTTGAAGCCAAGCGACAGCGGCGTGCTGCCGTCTGGATTGATGATCACGTGACGCTCGGGTGGAAGCGGGCGGATAACGCGCACGCCTTCTTCAAGCGTCACCGTTGCACCGTAAAACGGCCGCGGCTCGATGCGGGTGGTATAGCTCTGCGCCGAAGCGCTGCCAGCGGCAGCCATGATCACCACCGGCGCGGCAGCCAATAAAAACGCGATCCTGCGAAGCATGAAGATAATCCTCAAGAGCCAAAAATATGATCCTGCAAGATTAGCCTTGCCGCACGCATTGCCGAGAGCGATCGCGAGGTATGATTAATTCCGGAGCACGCTAGACGAGGCGATGACCTGCCGTCAGCGCAAAGCCGCGCAGAAATTCCGCTGCCGGGACGGGCCGCTTGCCGGCGCGCTGGACGTCGCGCAGTTGGATCGCGCCGCTGCCGCAGGCAATTGTCAAACGGCCGTCGAGCACCGTGCCGGGCGCGCCTGAGCCTTTGGCGAGCTGTGCTGAAAGCACCTTGATACGCTCTACTTTTGCGCCGTCAACCGCCTCAAACCACGCGCCGGGCGCAGGCGACAGGCCATGGATTTGATTGATCACGGCGGTCGCTGCGCGCGAGAAATCAATGCGCGTTTCACTGTTGGCAATTTTGGCGGCGTAAGTCACGCCGTGATCTGGTTGGGGTGTCATGGTCAGGGTGCCTGCTTCGAGCCGCGCGAGCGCTTCGGCCATGATCGCGGCACCGGCGGCCGACAGGATATCGTGCAGAATGCCGGCCGTCATGCCGGGCGCAATATCGATATTGTGCGCGAGACAGACCGGGCCGGTATCAAGGCCTTTTTCCATGCGCATGACGTTGACGGCGGTTTCGGTGTCGCCCGCCATAATGGCGCGCTGTATGGGGGCAGCACCGCGCCAGCGCGGCAGTTTGGACGCATGCACGTTGAAACACCCAAGACGCGGCGCGGTCAAAATAGCTTCCGGCAAAATCAGGCCATAGGCAACGACGACCGCCGCATCGGACTTGAGATCGCGGAAGGCTTGGCGATCAGCCTCCGTCTTGAAGTTCAGCGGCGTGCGCACTTCGAGCCCGCGCGCTTCGGCGGCGCGCTGGACGGGCGAGGAAAGTTCTGCCATGCCGCGGCCAGCACGGCGCGGCGGCTGGCTGTAAACGGCAGCGATCGTATGCCCCGCTGCCGCGACGGCCTCGAGCACGGGAAGCGAAAACTCAGGCGTGCCCATGAATACGATGCGCAACGCCATAGCGGTCCTTCCAAGCTGCAACATAAGCGACGGGCGCTTACAAGCGCGTCTGCTTTTTGAATTTGCGAATGATGATATCGCGCTTCAGGCGCGTCAGAAAATCGATGATCAGCTGACCGTCGAGATGATCGAGCTCGTGCTGGATCGCGGTTGCCAGTAGGCCGTCGGCGGCGAGTTCCTGCTGTTTGCCGTCGCGGTCGATATACTGCACCGTCACCGTTTCAGGCCGCTCGATTTCAATGCGGACGTCTGGGATCGACAAGCAGCCTTCCTCATAGAGCCGCGTTGTCGCGCCCATTTTGATGATCTCGGGGTTGGCCATGATCAGCGGCTGCTTGGGCTCGCCATCGTCGGCGATATCGAGCACGACAATGCGTTTGGGGACACCGACCTGGATCGCCGCCAAACCGATGCCCGGGGCGGCGTACATCGTCTCCAGCATGTCGTCCATCAGCCGTCGCGTGGCCGCGTCAACCTGCTCGACAGGATCTGAGATCTTGCGCAGCACGGGGTCAGGGATGATGATGATCGGAAGTACAGTCATCCCGATCACATATAAAGCGCGCGCGCCGGGGTCAATGCGCTGAAACGGCAGCGGCTGCTCATTCGCCCTCAAAGCCCAGGACCGCCAAGCCGCGGCCGGCTTTTGGGACCAGCCGGGTTTCGCCGCCGGCATCAAAATCACAGGGCGAAATGGTTGCGCCGGGTTTGGCCAGTCCCGAGGCGCCTGGAATGGCACCCAGCAGCAGCTCGAGCGGGGCGCTGGCCCGGCGGCGAAGCGCAAACGTGCCGCCGTCACAGGTGGCACTACAGAGCGCCACGTCGTTCTGCCAGCCGCCGCACCGGCCGCGCGCCGCCGTGTACAACCGCCCGCCCGCGACCACGAACAGCCGGGCATTCAACAGGCCGCTGTCGCCAGCCGGCTGGCCGTTTTCTGCCAGCAGCGCGGCTTCGACATCGCGGCCAGCCTTGGACACGAACAGAACGATATCGCTGACGGGTTGCGGCGTGCCGGTGGCGACGCTGGCGTCCGCGACGACGGCCTCGACGGTTGCCAGTGCCGCGCGGTTCTGGAGTGTGAATTCGAGCGAGGCGCGAACG
>JANMOL010000230.1:0-7806 GCA_031369245.1 Hyphomicrobium sp.
TCAATGCTGCCGAGGGGAACAACTGTATCAAAGATTTGCAGCGTATAGAGCGGCGTCGACAGCATCAAAATGTTTATGAATGCGCTGAAGACGAAGGCTACGAGCCACGCCCTGCGCACATCCTTCAACATCCGCCGCGAGGTGCGCATCGTGTCAACTTCCAGGTCACGCCAGCGTCACAGCGATCTTGCAGGCAGCCGGCTATGTTGAGCTGGCCAGCCCATGCGAAACCACTGGCGCTACGACGTGCAGCGCCAAGTTGACAGTAAAGCTGGTTGCTGAAGGATTGGTTGACGATCCGTGAAAACCGCGGGTGCGGGCCACAGGCTTGGGGCCCACAGCCTTAAAGCGCACATCAGGGGCGGCTGCACCTGTGCTGCCGCCGCCATTGTGATGGCTTTGGTCGCCGTGACGCTTAGGCCAGGAAGACCTGGTCGGCGACCAGCAAGTCCGGCGTGACGCTGTATTGGCCCTGGAAGGCAACGATATCGATGAACGCCCCGCCCGATTTGACCGACACGGTTGTATTCACACCGTCAAACGTCATTTGGAGGACGTCGTTGTAGTCGTCCGGCGGGTTGCCCTTGAAGAAGTCGCGGACGTCGATGGTATCGCTCGAGCGGAAGTCGGTAATGAAGTCGATGCCCTGGTGCACGCCGCCGAGCATCACGTCTTTGGCCATGAAAACGAAGGTGTCATGGCCGAGGCCGCCGGTCAGCTGATCGGCGCCAGCGCGGCCGCGGATCATGTCATCGCCTTGACCGCCCAGGATGACATTGGCCTGGCCGTCACCGGTCAGGATGTCATCGAACGCCGATCCGATCAGCCTTTCGATACCGTCGGCTGTGCTGTTGCCAGCGGCCGTGACGATCGCGTGGGTGTTGAGGTTGGCTGAGATGGCGCTCGAGGCAGCGCTGTAGTCGAGCGTATCGAAGCCGCTGCCGCCGGTGATCGTGTCGTTGCCGCCGCCCATGATCACGTCGTCGCCCGCGCCGCCGTCGATGATGTCGGTGCCGGCACCGCCCTCGAGGACATCGTTCCCTGAGCCGCCGCTGAGCGTGTCGTTACCTTCGTCGCCGAACAGCGTATCGTCGCCAGCCGAACCTGAGATGGTATCGTCGCCAGCGCCGCCGTGGATCGCGTCGTGGCCAAAGCCGCCGAGCAAGAGATCATCACCCGCGCCGCCGAAAATGCTGTCGTGGCCGTCGCCGCCGCGGATTTCATCGCCGCTGTCATCACCGAGGAGGAGGTCGTTGCCATCAAGGCCGAGAATGAGATCCTGGAGTGTGGTGCCCGTGAGGGCGTCGTTGCCTGCAGTTCCTGTGATTGTCGCCATGTGCCCGCCCACGCTCTTATCTGATCTGCGAAAGTCCGAAAGTCCGCGTTCGTATTTTCAGCCAATACCCAAAAATTTTCAGATGAGTTGTCGGCTTGGTTTTATAAAACTAGCAACATTCCTTGAACATCCGGTGGGTGCTGGCATGACAACTTTGTTCAAAAGCCGAGCAGTTTTTGTTGATCGCCGGCTATTGGCCTCGATTGCGTCACGCTGGTACGCGCAGCCAAACATTTTGATGGCAATTTAACGACAGATTGAAATGGCATTGATCAGTGTTTTGCGGCGGCCGCCGCTGCACAATGAAAAACGGCCCCCGATCAGGAGGCCGTTTTGAATGTCTGCTGTGATGCGCTGCGTTACCGCTGGACGCTTAAGCCAGGATCAGGCCAGGATCAAGCCAGGATCAAGCCAGCCTTCAAAAGTTCAGCGGCCGATCCGCCGTGGACACCATCAAGCGTCACGAGATCAACGAACACGCCGCCGCTCTTGATCGAAATGGTTGAGCCGGCACTGCCATCGGAGACTTTCACGACATCATTGATGCTGGCGAACTTTTGACCTTTGAGCAGGTCATGCAGGTTCAAGCGATCGCCTTTGGAGAAGTCGGTGATGTGGTCGACGCCCGTGCCGAGGTCCTTTTTCGACCAGGCGTAAGTATCGCGGCCGGCTCCGCCCGTAAACGTATCGGCTCCACCCTTACCGCGGAAGCTATCGTCACCGGCGCCGCCGGCAAACACGTTGCCGTTCTTGTCGCCGGTGAAGCTGTCGTTGAACCCAGTGCCGATGACCTTCTCGACGCCCTTGATCGTGTCAGCGCCGAGGCCCGAGGCCTTGTGGCCGTTCAAGTCAACCGACACGCCACGCTTTGAGCCGGAGTAATCGAGCGTATCGAAGCCCGAGCCGCCGTCATAGGTGTCGTTGCCTTCGCCGGCGACGAACGTGTCGTTGCCAGAGTTGCCGGTGACTGTGTCGTTGCCAGCGTCATCATAGACGATGTCGTCGCCTTTGCCGCCAGAGAGCGCGTCATTGCCGTCGCCACCACGAAGGATGTCGTTGCCCGAGTTGCCCCAGATGCGATCGTCACCGGTGCCGCCATCGATCTTATCGTTGTCGGCCTGGCCGAAGATCTTGTCGTTGCCAGCGCCGCCCTTGATGTCGTCGTTGTCAGACGACCGCGCAGGCTTGGTCGCAATTTTGGCGAGCAGCGAGGTGTTGGTGGTGCCGAGCGAGACCGTGAAGACGGTGTCGTCGTAATCCTTGTCGCCGCCCAGCTTGAGATCTTCAAAGCCGATCTTGACGGTGCCGTTGATGTTGTCAACGGTGCTGACGACATGATTGAGCTTGTCGCCATTGAGGCCAAGCGAACCATTGTCGGTGCTGTGGAAGATGGTCGAGCCGTAGGTCGATTTGACGACCGTTTCCTGGCCTTTGCTATCGACCTGGATGAGTTTGAGCTCGCCCCCGCCGTTGACATTGCCGGGCTTGCCGTCAGCGCCGACGAACTTGAAGCTTGCCGACTTATCAGACAACAGGCTGGCCATGCCACGCTGGCTGAAGCCATCGGGCACCACAAAAAAGCCGAGCTTTTCGCCAGCCTTGACGCCGACATCGACGCCGCTGACGCCGCCGATGAGATCGCCGCCTGAACCCTTGAGCGAAGCGTTGGCAAACAAAACTTGCACGCCCGAGATCGTGCCATCAGCCGCGATCTTGTAAACGCCGAGGGTGTTCTTGTAGCCGGCGCTTTCATAGTTGAAGGTGATGTGGGCGTTGGTGTCTTCGGTGATTTTGAAGTTGCTCATGTCGACTTTGCCGCCGACGGTGGACGAACCAAACAGCGTGTCGTTGCCTTCATCACCTGAAATGGTGTCATCGCCGCCACCGCCATGGATGACGTCGTCGCCGCCGTTGCCGACGAGCACGTCCTTGCCGCCTTCACCGAAAATGGTGCTGGCGTGGTCGTCACCGGTCAGGGCGTTCTTGGCGCCATCGCCGATGTGAAGATCGCTGTGATCGTGGTCAGCCGCTTCTTTTTCGGCGGCAGCCTTGTCGGCAGCAGCTTTTTCAGCAGCGGCTTTGTCGGCGGCGGCCTTGTCAGCGGCAGCTTTTTCGGCGGCTGCGTTGTCGGCGGCGGCTTTTTCAGCGGCGGCTTTGTCAGCGGCAGCCTTGTCGGCGGCGGCTTTTTCAGCGGCGGCTTTGTCGGCAGCGGCTTTGTCGGCAGCGGCCTTGTCGGCAGCGGCCTTGTCAGCGGCAGCTTTGTCGGCAGCGGCTTTGTCGGCGGCGGCTTTTTCAGCAGCGGCCTTGTCAGACGATTCCTTTTCCACGCGGCCGGTCGACTTGAGAGAGGCGTTGTCGATCAATCCGCCGTAGCTGTCGTTGTCGCTGCTGTCTTCGCGGAATTCAATGCGATCGCTGCCACCGGTGCCGATGACTTTAACGTCGGCCCGTGCCCACTCCTTGCCTGGCTCAACGGCGCCGACCTGCTTGCCGTTCCAGAATACGAGAATGGTATCTGAACCCGACTTGCTATCGGGGCGCTTGAGGCTATCGAATGAGAACGCATACTCGACGCCCGCTTCGGTCTTGACGTCCTGGAAGATGTTCGAGGCGCGGTTGTCATAGTCGAGCTCAGCGATGGTGTTGCCGTCGGTCGCCTTGAGGCCGTAGAAGCCCTTGCCCCAGGTTTCGACTTCGGTATCAGACTGCCAGCCGCCGACGCTCTTGGCATGCGTCCAGGTGTTGGCGCCGACCTTGGATTGTTCGAAGCTGCCATCAACCAGAAGCTCTGCAGCCGCCGGCTTGCCGCCGACGCCGTTATCAGCGTGTCCGTCATCGTTGTGATCGCCGTCACCGTGGCCGCGGCCGTCGAACTTGGCATCGTCTGCGTTTTTCTTATCGCTACTCATCTTCACTGCTCCCACTCGCCGTTACCGGGCGATACTCCAAACACACCGCGCACTGGCCACAACGCATTGCCAAATACGATCGCGAGCGCATGGCCTGATCCTCCATACATTCGCATCACTGGCCAAATTACACACAAGGCTCGAATATAACGTGCAGCTCACGGCGAAAATTAAGATTTGATTTGAATAAAACTTTATCGATCCCAATCGTTTTATAAATAAAAAAGCCGGTCCCTGTTTCCAGCGACCGGCTTTATTTCGCAGGATTGTTGAATGGCCCGTTATTACCAGGCAATGCCCTGATATGTGGCTTCCGCCGGTATTTCCTTGAAAAGGCGCACCAAATCCAAAACGTGGATATGCGGCGCGCGATTACGGATCGCCTGGCGGAATTCATCCGTGGCGTGTGACACAACAACCATATCGCAATTGGCGACGAGTTCAGCGGCGCTCTTGACCGTCATGGCCTCAAGCTCGTCCATCAACTTGGCTTGCGCGGGGACTGCATGCCGCACGTAGTCAATCTGGTGCTGAAGCAGCGGGCCGAAATTGAGGTTGGGATCGTAGGCTTTGATCACCTCGCCGTCGGCCAGAAGCTGGGCCATGACGTCGAGCGTCGGGCTTTCGCGCATGTCGTCGGTGCCAGACTTAAAGGTGACGCCGAGGAAGCCGATGCGCTGACCAGCGAACGGCTTCAGCAGGGTGATGGCCTGCGCCACGTGGCGGCGGTTCGAGACCGTCAAGCTGTCGATCAGCGGCACCTCGACGCCCATGGCGTGGGCGATGTGGCTTACGGCACGGACCTCTTTTGGCAGGCACGAGCCGCCGAATGCGAAGCCGGGCTTCAGATAGTAGGGCGACAAGTTGAGCTTCACGTCTTTGACGAAGATGTTCATGACGTCGTGGCTATCGATGCCGATCTTTTTGCACAGGCGGCCGACTTCGTTGCCAAAGGCCACTTTGGTCGCATGCCAAACGTTGTCGACGTACTTGACCATCTCGGCTGATTCAATCGAGGTGAAGATGACGTTCTTGTCGACGGCTTCGTAAATCGCCGTGACGGTGCGCTCAGCGCGCTTGTCCGAGGCCCCGACAACGGTCTTTGGCGGGGCAAAGAAATCGGCGACGGCCACGCCTTCGCGCAGGAATTCCGGGTTAAAACAGACGCCGAAGTCAGCGCCGAGCTTTTTGCCCGATGCGGTTTCGATTTCCGGCACGACCACGTCGAGGGTCGTTCCCGGCGGCACCGAACAACGCAGTACAACGACGTGGTAGCCGTCCTTCATGGCGATGGCTTGACCGATGGCGCGGCTAGCCTGGCGGACATAAGTAAAGTCGCAGCCGCCATCTTTTGAGGTGGGCGTGCCGACCGACAGGAATGTCACGTCGGTATCGAAAACGGCCGAGACAAGATTTTGCGTGGCGTCGATGCGGGCGGCCAGAACGCCCTCTGCGAGCAGCTCTCCGAGGCGCTCTTCCACGATCGGCGAGCGGCCTTCTTTGATGGCATCAACTTTTTCGCGGCTGACATCGACGCCCACCATGCGAAAGCCGAGATGCGAGAGGCAGGCCATCGAAACGGCGCCGACGTATCCAAGACCGATGACGCTGATTGACGGCTTTGCTGGCGCGAGGCTGAGCTCGGTCTGGATGCTGACGTGCTCCAGCGTCCGTTCTTGGACGGAAGATCCTAGTGTCATGTACTTCGACGCTCCCACATGCGGGTTTGCCCGCTTGATAACCACCCTGCCCAGCGGGTTTTTTGTGTGGCTGGCGCTGGCCCGAAACGAGGCCTTGGCCATCACGATGCGCCACTCTCCCTGCCGGAAGCGGCGCCATCCCCTGGTGCTGGAGGTCAGAATGCCGGGTAAACGTCGTTTTCAGTTGAACGGCGAACTAACAATTTTATCGAATTCACGGAAAAAACACCGCTGAGACAAAGCTGGCGCTCGGCTGTGAAATCAACTTTGTGTAAATCATAACAATAAGAAATACCGTCGCGAATGAAAGGGTTGTCAAAAAGGCGGCCATGACCTCTCGAAAAATCGTCAGTGCGCCGCCGCCCGAAAACCCAGTCTTTTGGTTGCCGCGATTGGTCCATTTTTGTTTTGCCAGCCGCCATTGCATATAGACCTTAACGATGGCGTTGAGCAATTGATTGGCATAAAGCGTCCAAACAAAATTCAAATCGACCTGGCGGGCGTAGGTGAAAAGAACGAGCGACAGGCACATGCGGGTAATGGCGATATAAACCGCGTATCCGAGAAAGAACATAAAGCCATATTTCAAGGCGCCGGCGATGGCGACCATCGGACTGAACAGCATGGTCCACATGGCGATGCGCTGATCGATGCAGCACCACCAAATGAAAAACGGCATTTTGCGCGGGCCCAGCATGATGGCGCGCCAGCCGTTGCGCAGCATATTGCCTGACCAGCGGCGCAAGTTTTCGACCATGCGGCGATAGCCGGAGCCCTCAACCACCTCGATCGTGGTGCCGGACGCATCAGGCACGTAGGTCATTTTGACGTTGTGGCGGAGCAGCGTGTACCAGCTGCTTTTGTCGTCGCCCGACAGGAAGCGGAAGGTGCCCCACAGCCAGTGGCGCAGAAAGTCGGCTTCCTGCAGCCGGATAAACTCTTCGCTCACGATGTGGGTGGCGCGAAAGACCGAGCACCGGCCGGTCAGCGTGATGACGCGGTTTGAAAGCGCGTGGCTCTGCATGGCCAAGCGCCGCTGGGCAAAGCGCATGTTGAGCCATGATTGCATCCACCACGAGCCGCGAACCAGCACGTGTTCGTCGGTTGTCAGGGCGTGCAGCTCGGGATCAAGGGCAAACAGCGGCATGCATTTGCGCACGAGCCCTGGATGGAACACAAAATCGCCGTCCATAAAGATCACGAGATCGTCGCTGCCAAGCCCGGCGCGCGACATGGCGCGCAGGATGAGCGCGATTGCGACGCGCTTGCCGGGCTGGTTCTGACGGATGATGCGCAGTGTGATATCGCAATCGTCACCGACCAGCTTCAGGTGGCTGGCAATCTTTTGTTCGTCTTCGAGTTCGCTCGAGCCGAGCCAAATGGTGGCTGGCACGCCGGCCTCACGGATTTCGTTGACGAGCGCGCGAATGACCGCTTCGCTGATCTCGCGGTGCTCGCGAAAGGTGGTCATTTGGATATGGATGTGACGCGGGCGCCAGCCGCTGTCCCAGAGCGCTGCTGCGCGGTCGCGCATGCGCGGATAGGTGAGATTCCCAAAAATTTTGGCGCGCATGAGGTGGTTGCCCCACCACAAATAGCGCCACAGGCCGAGAATGCCGATGACGAAGATGATCTCGTTGTTCTGGCTATCCCAGATCTGGTTGGGGACCACCGACATCGCGATCAGGCAAACCGCGAAATAGGCGAGGATCTTGAGCTGAACGATCGGCGACCATTTGGTGCCGGGCGGCAGCGGGATCGATGGGTCTTCCAGTTCAATGGCGTTCAAGGACTGCATCGACGATCCGCCTACAAAGCCACCGCGAACTTTTTCTTCAGCGCCGATATCAGCGAGTTGGTC